>DASWMK010000245.1 GCA_036399815.1 Acidimicrobiales bacterium | reverse complement strand
CTGGAGGACGCCGAGCGGGAACAGCTCAGGGAGAAGTTCGAGGAGTACGCCGTCCGGCGCGAGCGCGCCCTCCGCGACGAGCTCATCGAGGCGCACCTGCGGCTGGCCGAGCACCTCGCTCGCCGTTTCGCCAACCGGGGGGTCGCCCTGGACGACCTCGTGCAGGTGGCGTCGCTCGGCCTCGTGAAGGCGGTCGAGCGGTTCGACCCGGCCCGGGGCCTCGAGTTCTCCACGTTCGCCACCCCGACGATCGTCGGCGAGCTGAAGCGCCACTTCCGGGACAAGGGATGGGCGGTGCGGGTGCCCCGCCGCATCCAGGAGCTGCACGTCGAGATCAACTCGCTCGTCAGCGAGCTCACCCAGGAGCTCGGCCGGTCGCCGACCGTGTCCGAGCTGGCCGAGCGGGCGGGGACCTCGGAGGAGGAGGTGCTCGAGGCGATGGAGGCCGGGCAGGCGTACCGGTCGTCCTCGATCGACGCCCCGAGCGGCGCCTCCGACGGCGACGAGGCCGCGCCCGGCCTCGCCGAGCAGCTCGGCGAGCGGGACGCGGCGCTGTTCGACGCCGAGAACCGGATCCTCATCACCGGCCTGCTGACGACGCTCCCGCGGCGCGAGCAGCTGATGCTGCACCTGCGGTTCTTCGAGGGGATGACCCAGAGCCAGATCGCCGAGCGGCTCGGGATCAGCCAGATGCACGTCAGCCGGCTGCTGGCCAAGAGCCTGCGCATCCTGCGGGAAGCGGCCGAGGCCGCCGGCTGACCGCCCGCCCCGGCGGGACGGCGCTCGCGTCGGCCGACGGCTCGCTCGCGCGTACGGCGCTCACTTCGGCTGACGCTGCTCGCTCCGGCGCGACGACGCTCGCGTCGGCCGACGGCTCGCCCCGGCGGACCGCTCCGCTCGGCTGACCGCTCGACCCGGCGGGACGCGGGGCGTTCGCGTCGGCTGACGGCTCGACCCGGCTGGCTGGTCGTCCGGGCGGGCCGGTGCGGCTAGCCGGGGTCGGCGCCGGACTCGGCGAGGAGCGCGTCGAGCGCCTCGCGGGCGGGGGCGAGGGGGCGGGCGGCCTCGTCGATCGTCGCCCACGGGTCGCCGGCCGTCGCCAGGCGGCGGGGCGCCGTCCGCACGGTGAACCGGTCCGGCAAGGCCCGGCCCAACTCCTCCCACCGCAGCGGCACGGCCACGCCGGCGCCGGGCCTCGCCCGCACCGACCACGGGGCGACGACCGTCTGCGCGTACCCGTTGCGGTTGGCGTCGAGGAACAGCCGCCCGCCCCGTTCGGCCTTCGAGAACGCGGTCGTCAGCTCGTCCGGGTCGCGGGACGCCACCAGGGTGGCGAGGTCGGCCGCGAACGCGTGCGCCTCCTCGGTGGTGGCCGACCGGTCGAGCGGGGCGGTCACGTGGAACCCGCGCGACCCCGTGGCGGCGAGGTGGGGCACCAACCCCACCTCCTCGAAGGCCCGCCTGGCCGCCCTGGCCGCCCGCCGCAGCAGGGCGAGGTCGGGCTCGGACGGGTCGAGGTCGAGCACGAGGCGGTCGGGGTGCAGCGGCCGGTCGGCCCGCGCCAGCCAGACGTGCGCCGTCACCATCCCCTGGTTGGCCAGGTAGACGAGGGCGTCGGGCGAGGCGACGACCGGGTGGGTGATGGTCCCCTTGCCGCCCTTCGGCACGGTCGCCCGCTCCACGAACGGCGGGAAGTGGTCCGAGGCCGACTTCTGGAAGAAGCCCTCCCCGGTGACCGGGCCGTGGTAGCGCTGCATGGTGAGGGGCCGGCCCTCGAGGTGGGGGACCATGGCGTCCGCCACCTTCTCGTAGTAGGCGACGAGGTCGCCCTTGGTGA
The DNA here is from genome assembly GCA_036399815.1 of Acidimicrobiales bacterium. Taxonomy (NCBI): domain Bacteria; kingdom Bacillati; phylum Actinomycetota; class Acidimicrobiia; order Acidimicrobiales; species Acidimicrobiales bacterium. The sequence goes on along the minus strand of DASWMK010000245.1, from coordinate 33,884 downwards.
TCCCCGCGTCGGGGAACAGCACCCGCTCGGGGTGGGTGACCGTGACGGTCACGGGCGGGGCCGGACCTCGTAGGCGCAGTGGTGCGAGCCGGCCACCATGTGGGCCACCCGCTCGACGGTGGCGCCGGGCAGCACCTCGCGGAGGAACGACAGCTCGGTGCCGCAGGCGGTGCCGTAGCGGAGGGCGACCGAGAGGATGGCGCAGTTGTGCTCGACGATGCGCCAGGCGCCGTCGGCGGTGCGCTCGACGTGGGCCAGGTAGCCGTCCTCGTCGAGGATCCTCGCCAGCTCCGTCACCTGCTCGCCGAAGCCGAGGCCGGCCAGGCGCTCCCTGGCCTGCTCGACCCGGCGGACCCGGCGGCGCTCGAACACCCGCTCGACCAGCTCGGGGTCCTCGTCCTCCACGTAGGTGAGCAGCTCGTTGGCCAGGTCGCCGTAGCGGCGGGGGAACAGCGACTCGCCCGCCTCGGTGAGGTGGTAGCGGTGCCGGGGGCGGCCGGGGCGGCCCCGCTCGGCCCGGTGGGCGACCAGCCCGTCGCCGACGAGGCCGGCGAGGTGCTGGCGGACGGCGCTCACCGTGATGGCCAGCTGGGCGGCGAGGTCCTCGGCCGACGCCTCGCCCCGCTTCTTCAGCGCGACGAGGAGGGCCCGCCGGGTGGTGGGCAGGCTCGCCAGCGACGGCGTGGGGGCGGGGGCGGCGTCGGCCACCGGCCCAGCCTACGGCTCGCGGCCGGTTTGCACAGGGCGAGGTGGCGCAACGCGGCGGGGGTCGAACCCGAACGGCAGCTCCAGCCGGTTGGCGCCGAGCAGGGCCTCGTCGGCCAGCAGGTCGGCCGTCGGGCCGTCGGCCACCATCCGGCCGCCGTTCAGGATCACCGCCCTCGGGCACAGCTCCAGCGCGTAGGGCAGGTCGTGGGTGACCATCAGGACGGTCAGGTCGAGCCCGCGGACGACGTCGGCCAGCTCCCGGCGGCCGGCCGGGTCGAGGTTCGACGAGGGCTCGTCGAGGACGAGGACCTGGGGGCCCATGGCGAGGACGGTGGCGACGGCGACCCGCCGCCGCTGGCCGAAGCTCAGGTGGTGGGGCGGGCGGTCGGCCACCGCCTCCATGCCGACGGCGGCGAGGGCCCGGTCGGTGGCGGCGCGCAGGTCGTCGCCCCGGAGGCCGAGGTTGGCCGGCCCGAAGGCCACGTCCTGGCCGACGGTCGGCATGAACAGCTGGTCGTCGGGATCCTGGAACACGATCCCGACCCGGCGCCGCACCTCCCCGAGGGTGCCGGGGCCGACCTCCAGCCCGCCGACCTCGACGGTCCCGGCGCCGGGGCGGAGCACGCCGTTCAGGTGGAGGACCAGCGTCGTCTTGCCGGCGCCGTTGGGGCCGAGCACGGCCACCCGCTCCCCCGGCGCGACTTCGAGGTCGACGCCGAACAGCGCCTGGTGCCCGTCGGGGTAGGCGTAGGACAGCCGCCGGACCCGGAGGGCCGGGGTGGTCACGCGGCGACCGCGGCGGCGAGGGCGACGGCGGCCGCCGCCGCCGGCACGAGGAGGGCGGCGAGCCAGTCGGCGCCCGCCGCGGCGGCGCCGCCGACGGCCGGCATGGTCCCGTCGAAGCCCCTCGACAGCATGGCGAGGTGGACCCGCTCGCCCCGCTCGTAGGAGCGGACGAACAGGGCGCCGGCGGTCGCGGCCACCGCCCTCGCCTGCCACAGCCAGCGGGGGTCCGAGCCGCGGGACTCCCTGGCGATCCGCATGCGCCGCAGGTCGCCGGCCACCACGTCGGCGTAGCGGACCATCGCCCCGGCGACGGCGGTGAACACCCGCGGCACCCGCAGCCGGTCGAGGCCGGTGACGACGTCGGCGAGGGGCGTGGTGGCGGTGAGGACGAGGGTGGCGCCGAGGCCGAGCGTCGCCTTGGCCAGGATCGACCAGGCGCCCCACAGCCCGGCGACGGACAGGGGCACGCCCAGGACCTCCGTCCGCTCGCCCCCGCCCACGAGCGGCAGGGCCAGCGCGAACAGCAGGAACGGCACCTCGATCACGAGCCGGCGGGCCAGCACGCCGAGCGGGAGCCGGCCGACGGCGGCGGCGGCGACCACGACGGCGGCGTGGGCGGCGAAGGCCCAGAACGCCTCCCGGGGGGTGGCGACGACCGCCACCACGAACAGGAACGTCGCCGCCAGCTTGCACTGGGCCGGGAGCCGGTGGACCGGCGACGGCCCGGGGACGACGAGGTCGGCGACGTGGCCGGCGCCCACCTCAGCCGGCGCGGGACGAGCGGCGCCGGACGACGAGGAGCAGCCCGGTGCCGAGCGCGAACGTGACGACCACGCCGAGCACGCCGGCGAGGCCGGTCGACACCCGGTCGTCGTCCACCCCGTCGACCCGGTAGTCGGCCACCGGCGACCCGGAGAGCGCGTGCTCGTCGGCCTCCCCGGCGAAGCCCTGGTCCCGGGCCACCCGCTCCAGGCCGTCGGGCTCGTCGCTGGCGACCGCGCCGGCCAGGCCGGCGACCAGCACGGCCACGAGGATGCCGGCCACGACGAACCGGCGCATCAGGCGTCGACCAGCACGGGCGGCCGGTGGTCGGCGCCGTGGACGAGGTCGGGCCGGACGGCCAGCACGGCCCCGACGGTCATCGCCGTGATCACGCCCTCGCCGACCCCGACGAGCGTGTGGACGCCGACCATGGCGGCCAGGACGGCGCCGGTCGACGCGTCGCCGGTGCCGCCGAGCGCGTACTCGACGGCGAAGGCGGTGGCGGCGAGGACGGTGGACAGCCCGGCGGCCACGCCGGCGGCCAGCGGGACGGCGCCGGGCGTGCGGGGCAGCACGGCCCGGGCCACGAGGAACAGGGCGTACCCGCCGAGCGCGCCGACGAGGGCCATGTTGGTGACGTTCAGCCCGAGCGCGGTGAGGCCGCCGTCGGCGAACAGGGCCTGGACGGCGAGCACCACGGCGATGCACACGGCGCCGGTCCACGGCCCGACGAGCACGGCGGCGAGCACGCCGCCCAGCAGGTGGCCGCTGGTGCCGGCGGCCACCGGGAAGTTGACCATCTGCACGGCGAACACGAACGAGGCGACGAGGCCGGCCAGCGGCACCTGGCGGTCGGCCAGCGCGTCCCTGGTCCGCGAGACGCAGACGGCGAGCCCCCCGACGGCGACGGCGCCGGCGCCGAGCGACGTGCCGGCGTCGATGAAGCCGTCCGGGATGTGCACGTCGCGCGCCTCCTTGTTGCGACCGGTTCGCAAGAACGTACCGGCGGCGGGCGGCGCGGTCTAGTCGCGGAGGTAGTCGGCGTCGGGCGTCCCCGAGATGTCCGAGCCGATGGCGTCGACGGCGGCGGCCGCCGACAGCGCCCGGAACGTGGCCGTCGACTCGGCGCACGGCCGGCCCCGCTCGTCGCTGACCGTCGCCGCCGTCGCCAGGTCGTCGCCGTGGGTCGCCGTCAGCCGGGCCTCGACCCGGTAGTCGCGCCCGACCCGGGCCGGCCGCAGGAAGCGGGTGGTCGTCTCGGTCGTCACCGCGAACCGGCCGCCGACGGCGATCGTCGCCCACGCCTGGGCCTCGTCCAGCACGGCCAGCACGACGCCGCCGTGCACGTAGGTCGGGGCGCCGGAGAACTCGGGCCCGAGGCGGAAGTCGGCCACGACGGTGCCGGCCTCGTCGTCGTGGAAGAACGGGATGCGCAGGCCGCTCGCGTTGGCCGGCTCGCAGACGAAGCAGTTCGACGAGAAGCCCCAGCCCTCGTTGGTCAGCGGTCGGAGGGCCACGCGTGCACGGTACCCCTGGCCGCCGTGACGGCGAAGACCGCCGCGGCCACGAGCACGATCGTGCCGCCGGGCGCGAGTGCCCACAGGCGGGCCGCCACCAGGCCGCCGACGACCGACGCCCCGCCGATGGCGGCGGCGACCACGAGCGTCCCCCGGAAGGAACGGGCCAGGCGCTGGGCCGACCCCACCGGCAGCACCATCAGCGCGGCGACGAGCAGGACGCCGACCACCCGCATGGCGGCCACGACGGTGACGGCGGCCAGGGCGACCAGCCCGAGGTTGAGCAGGTCGACGGGCAGGCCGGCCACCCGGGCCGCGGGCTCGTCGAGGACGACCGCGAAGAGGGCCCGCCACGAGGCGACGACGGCGAGGAGGATCACGCCGCCGAGCACGGCCACGGTCACGGCGTCGGACCGGGTGACCGTGAGGATCGAGCCGAACAGGTAGGTGAGGACGCCGGCGTCGTAGGAGCCGGCCAGCCCGGCGAGCACGACCCCGCCGGCGATGCCCGAGTAGAAGAGCAGGGCGAGGGCGAAGTCGCCGGTCGCCCGGCCCCGGCTCCGCAGCCACTCGACGGCGACGGCGGCGGCGACGGCCGCGACCAGCGCCGTCCACGTGGGCCACACCCCGGCGAGCAGCCCGGCCGACACGCCGGCGAAGGCGACGTGGCCGATCCCGTCGCCGAGCAGCGACAGCCGCTTCTGCACGAGGAACGTGCCGATCAGCGGCGCGCACAGCCCGACGACCAGCCCGGCGGCCAGGGCCAGCTGCATGTACGTCCGCTCGAACGGCCACGGCAGGGGCAGCGGCAGGCTCACGGCTCCTCCAGCCACACGGGCAGGTCGTGGCGGTGGACGCCGAGGCTGACCCCGGACGCCTCCAGGTCGGCGGGCGGGCCGTCGAAGGCGACCGCGCCGTGGCGGAGGACGACGACGCGGTGGAGGTCGGGGGCGACGGCGCTCAGCTCGTGGGAGACGAGCAGCACGGTGGCGCCCGACTCGACCAGGCCGACGAGCGCGTCCCGGAAGCCGCGCTGGGAGGCGGCGTCGATGCCGGCCGTCGGCTCGTCCAGCACGAGCAGGTCGGGGCCGGAGGCCAGCGCCTTGGCGATGAACGCCCGCTGCTGCTGGCCGCCGGACAGGTCGCCCAGCCGGTCGGCCCGCCGGTCGAGGAGGCCGACGGCGGCCAGCGCCGCCCGCACCGCCTCCCGGTCCTCGGCACCGGGGCGGCGCCACCACGCCCGGCGGCCCAGCCGGCCGGCGGCGGCCACCTCCTCGACGGTGGCGGGGAGCAGGCCGGCGGTGGCCGGGCGCTGGGGGACGTAGCCGATGCGGGAGCGGTCGGCCACCCGGTCGGGCGGCTCGCCGAGCAGGCGGACCTCGCCCCGCTCGGGCCGGGCCAGCCCGAGCAGGACGCGGAGCAGGGTCGACTTGCCCGACCCGTTCGAGCCGACCAGGGCCACGAACTCGCCCCGCTCCACCCGCAGGTCGACCCCGGCCAGCACCGGGGTGCGGCCGTAGGAGAACGCCACCCCGGCGGCCTCGATCACGGTCACCGGCACCCGAGGCCCTCCCGCAGGGCGGCGAGGTCGGACCACATGGCGTCGAGGTAGTCGCCCTCGGCGGGCGGGCCCTCGATGGGGTCGAGGACGGCCGTGCCCACCCCGGCCTCCGCGGCCAGCGTCTCGGCCAGGTCGGCGGGCGCCAGCGCCTCCGTGAACACGGTCGTCACCCCGCCCCCCTCGACCAGGTCGGCCAGCTCGGCCAGGCGGTCGGGGTCGGCCTCGGCCTCCGGCGCCAGGCCGGTGAGCGGCTCGGGCTCGAGGTCGTAGCGGCCGGCCAGGTAGCCGAAGGCGGCGTGGGTCGTGACGAGCAGGCGGGAGCGGCAGTCGGCCAGGCCGGCCCGGAGGTCGGCGTCGAGCGCGGCCAACTCGCCGGCCAGCTCGTCCGCCCGCGCCCGGTACCCCGCCGCGCCGGCCCCGTCGACGGCGGCGAGCGCGTCCGCCACCTCGGCCACCACGGCCTGCATGCGGACCGGGTCGAGCCAGACGTGGGGGTCGCCGCCGACGACGTCCACGGCCGCCAGCACGTCGACCACCTCGCCGTCGGCGTCGCCGGCCGCCGCCTCGACGGCCGGCTGGAGGCCGCCGCCCACGAGCAGCACGAGGTCGGCGGTCTGCACGTCGTCCACCTGGTCGGGGTCGAGCTCGAGGTCGTGGGGCTCGACGCCGGGCGGCGTCAGCGTCACGACGTCGACCCGGTCGCCGCCCACCCGCTGCGCGGCGAAGGCCAGGGGGTACACGCCGGCCGCGACCCGGACGGGCGCCGCCTTGCCCGACCCGGCGGCGGCGCCGCAGCCGGCGGCGAGCACGGCGCAGGCGAGGACCGCGGGGAACCACCCGGGAGTGGGGACCATGACGAGAACGATTCTAACTCTCGACCTCAGCGGATACGATGGCCGGGTGGCAGGCGACCTGCACGCGGTCGTCACCGCCCGGCTGCGGCGGGACGGCCAGCGCTACACGGCGGGCCGGCGGGAGCTGGTCGACGTCCTCCTCGACGCGGACCGGCCGCTGTCGCTGCCCGAGGTGCTCGGCGCCCGGCCCGACCTCCCCCAGAGCTCGGCCTACCGCAACCTCGCCGTGCTGGAGCGGGCCGGCGTCGTCCGCCGCGTCCCCGGCCCCGGCGGGTTCGCCCGCTACGAGCTGGCCGAGGAGCTGACCGGCCACCACCACCACCTCATCTGCTCGTCCTGCGGGTCGGTCACCGACTTCACGGTCTCCCGCCAGCTCGAGCGCAGCCTCGGCCGGGCGCTGGAGCGGGCCGCCGGCGAGGCCGGGTTCCGGCCGGCCGGGCACCGCCTCGACCTCGTCGGCACCTGCCGCGACTGCGGCTGAGCGTCAGCGGCCGGTCGAGCCGAAGCCGCCGCCCCGGTCGGTGCCGGGGAGGGCGTCGACGGGCGTGAACACGGCCTGCTCCACCCGCTGGAGGACGAGCTGGGCGATGCGGTCGCCCCGCCGGACCTCGTAGGGGGTCACCGGGTCGGTGTTCACCAGCACGACCATCACCTCGCCCCGGTAGCCGGGGTCGATCAGGCCGGGCGTGTTCAGGCAGGTCACGCCGTGGCGGGCGGCCAGCCCGCTGCGGGGCTGCACGAACCCCGCCCAACCGTCGGGGATGGCGACGGCCACCCCGGTGGGCACGACGGCCCGCCCGCCCCCCGGGGCGAGCACGGCGCCCTCCCTGGCCACGAGGTCGGCGCCGGCGTCGCCGGCCCGGGCGTAGGCGGGGACGGGGAGGTCGGCGTCGAGCCGCAGCAGCGGCACCTCCAGCACGGGCGGGAGGGTAGTGCCGCCTAGGGTGGCGCCGTGCTGGCCTGGATGGACCTCGAGATGACCGGGCTGGACCCGAGCCGCCACGTGATCGTCGAGATCGCCTCGCTCGTCACCGACGACGAGCTGGAGATCGTCGAGGAGGGGCCGGACCTCGTCGTGCACCAGCCGGCCGACGCCCTCGCGCTCATGGACGAGGTCGTGGTCGAGATGCACACCCGCAGCGGGCTGCTCCCGGCCATCCGGGCCTCCACCGTCACCCTCGACGAGGCCGGGCGCCAGACCTTGGAGTTCCTCCGCCGCCACATCCCCGAGCCCCGCACCGTGCCGCTGTGCGGCAACTCGATCGGCACCGACCGCCGCTTCCTCGCCCGCTACCTCCCGGACGTCGAGGACCACCTGCACTACCGGTCGGTCGACGTGTCCACCCTGAAGGAGCTGTGCCGGCGCTGGTACCCCGGCGCCCTCGACCACGCCCCGCCCAAGGCGAGGGCCCACCGCGCCCTCGACGACATCAGGGAGAGCGTCGCCGAGCTGCGCTACTACCGCTCGGTCATGTTCCGCGACCGCGAACCGGCACGTCCCGCCCCTTCCACCGCACCCGGCGCCGCACCGTCCTGAGCACGGCCGACCGGGCGAACACGGCGAGGAAGGCGGCCAGCGGGGCCGGGAAGGCGACGGCCGTCGCCGGCCCGAACGAGCCGATGCGGCGCAGCATCCACCACAGCTCGGCGGCGACCGCGGCGTAGGCGGCGAGGCCGAGCGGGACCGGCTCGGTCAGCAGCCACCACGGGGCCTGCACGAGCAGCGACACCCAGGCGACGACGAGCACGAGGGTGACCGGTCGGGTCGAGGCCGCCCCGCCGCTCAGGTTCTTGCTCCACCCCTCGACGAGCGCGGGCAGCCCGCCCGGGTACATGCGGAACGACACCGTGCCCCGGCCGCCGAGGCAGGTGACGGGCAGCCCGGCGGCCCGGTAGCGGCGGGCGAGGGCGACGTCGTCGAGGACGGCGCCGGCGACGGCGGCGTGCCCGCCGGCGGTCGCGTAGTCCGCCCGCGTGGAGACGAGGACCGGGCCGAAGGCGCCGATCGGGGCCAGGCGGCGCCCGAGCGGGGTGAAGGCGTCGGTCCCCATCATGGCGACGACGTTGCAGACGGCCGAGAGCCGCTCTACGGCGGTGGGCACGAGGTGGTACGGCTGGACGGAGACGAGCCCGCCGGCCGCGGCGTGCTCGGCCACCACCCGGTCGAGGCCACCGGAGGCGATGCGGGTGTCGGCGTCGAGGAACACGAGGACGGGGGCCGTCGTGGCCGCCACCCCGGTGTGGCAGGCCCACGCCTTGCCCGTCCAGCCGTCCGGCGGCGGCGGGGCGGCGACGACGGTCGCGCCGGCCCCGGCCGCCACGTCGGCCGTCCCGTCCGCCGACCCGTCGTCGACGACGACGACCTCGTCGCCCGGCCGCCGGGCGGCGAGCAGCCCGGGCAGCAGCTCGGGCAGGGCGGCGGCCTCGTCCCTGGCCGGCACGACGACGGCGACGGGGCCGCGCCCGCCGCCCGCCGGGCGGGGCACCGGCACCCGCCAGAGCAGCCAGGCGCCGGCGGCCAGGCGGGCACCGGCCCCGGCCACCGTCGCCGCGTCCACCTAGGAGGCCGGCGTGATCCGGGCGCTCGCCCGCGGCCGGCCGTTCACGAGCACCCACAGCACGAACCGCTCGTCGTCGTCGTCGCTCACCGCCACCGACACCTCGTCGCCGCCGAGCATGGCCGACCGGTGCTCCATCTCGGCCACGAACGGCGCCCGCAGGGCCCGCTGCCGGGCGGCCAGCTCCTCCTCGACCACGGCCCAGTACGCGGCGTTGTTCACGTGGCGGAGGACGTCGAGGTCGACGGCCCGGAGCGGCCACGGCTCCGTCGGCAGGTCGGGCGGCGGCTTCGGGTGCACGAGCCGGGACGACACCTCCCGGCCGCGGGCCGCCTCGCCGTAGACCTCGAGGAACCGGGGCGGCAGCAGCGCCGGCAGGCCGTCGGCGTCCACGTGCACCCACAGCGTCGAGGTCTCCACCGCCACGCCGTGCTCGCCCCGCACCGACACCCGGCGCTCGGCCCACCGGCTGCCGAGGCCCGAGCACCACGTGGTCATCTCGATCGCCTCGGCGAACACCGGCCAGCACTGGACGGCGATCACCGTGCGCCGCACGATCCACGTGCCGTCGTCGGACACGCCAGCGTCGCGCGTGTCGTCCGAGGACACGTCCTGGAGGTAGCGGGCCAGCGCGTCGAGGCGGAGCCGCTGGCCGGGGGTGGCGTCCCCCAGGCGGACGCGGCGCTCGGTCGTGAACGTGCGGCCGCTCGGTGGCCGCGGCACCAGGTCCGGTCCCACGGGTCGGACGCTATGCGGAAAATCGGTTGACGCCGGACGGGGCGCCGTGGTCGGATGCTCGGCACGACCTTCCGGGTCCCGTGCCCGGCGACCAGACACAGGAGCACAGTGGAGTGATGCGGATCTGCACCGACCAGGCGAGGCACCAGGCCATCGCCGGCGGCGCGCGTCCGCGCCCGCTGCCGGTCGCCATGGGTTGCCAGCTCACGGGAGTGGTGTCGACCCCGCTCGGCATCGCCATCGCACCGTTCGGCACCGACCAGTCCCACCGGCCAAGGGAGCAGACCACCTAGCGCTCGGACACCAAACCGAGCGCAGGAAGCTCCGGAGGCCGTCGGGACAACCCGACGGCCTTCTTGCTTTTTCGCCAATCGACCCGGGAGGGGGATCCGTGTTCGCACCGCTGTACGACGAGTACGAGGACCACGAGGACCAGCACGAGGCGCCGGCCGCGTGGCGCGAGCAGGCCCGCTGCCGGGACGGGGCGGCCACCCTGACCGCGCTGTTCTTCTCCGAGGAGCTCCACGACATCGCCAGGGCCAAGGCCGTGTGCTCGAAGTGCACGGTCAGGGAGCCGTGCCTGGCCGGCGCGCTCGCCCGCCGGGAGCCGTGGGGCGTGTGGGGCGGCGAGCTCGTCCTGAACGGCAAGGTCCTGGCCCAGAAGCGGCGCCGGGGCCGACCACCCAAGCACCCGAGACCCGAGCTCGTGGTCGACGAGGTGCCCATCCCGCCCCACCTGCGCACCGCGTAGGCCGGGCGGGCGCCGCGAGGCAGCTCCCGGGCACGGGGACGGTACCGTCGTCCCCGTGCCCGGGACCGACGAGACCCGCCGGTGAGCGAGTCCGTCGCCTTCGCGTTCACGGCCGGGCTGGTCGCCACCGTCAACCCGTGCGGGTTCGCCATGCTGCCGGCCTACCTGTCGTACTTCCTCGGCCTCGAGGGGGCGAGGGGCGGGCGCGACGCCAGGGCCAGCGTGGCGAGGGCGCTCGCCGTCGGCGGCGTCGTGTCGAGCGGGTTCCTCGTCGTCTTCGCCGTCGCCGGCACCCTGATCAGCGCCGGCATCCGCTCCTTCGTCGAGTGGGTGCCGTGGGTGGCCCTCGCCATCGGCGCCGGCCTCGTCGTGCTCGGCGTCGCCGTCCTCCGCGGCTACCGGCTGGCCCCCGCGCTGCCCAAGCTGGAGCGGGGCGGGCGGGGCCGGGGCGCCGGCTCCCTGTTCGTGTTCGGCGTGTCCTACGCGCTCGCCTCGCTGTCGTGCGCGCTGCCGGTGTTCCTCGTGGTCGCCGGCACCGTCAGCCGGGTCGACCTGCTCGCCGGCATCGTCTCGTTCCTGGCCTACGGCCTCGGCATGAGCCTCGTGCTCGTGACCCTCACCGTCGCCATCGCCCTCGCCCGCCAGTCGCTCGTCGGGGCGCTGCGGGCGGCCATGCGCCACGTCGACCGGGTCGCCGGCGTGATGCTGATCGTGGCCGGCGCCTACATCGCCTACTACTGGGCGAGCGACCTCGGTCGCGATCCGGGCGACCGCACCCCCGGCGTCGTCGGCGTGGTCTACGACTGGTCCTCGTCGGCGGCCTCGTGGGTCGACCGCACCGGCGGCACCCGCGTGGGCCTCGGCCTCGCCGCCCTCGTCGGCCTGGCCGTCGTGTTCGTGCTCAGCCGCCCGACCAGCCGGGGCGCGAGCGGAGGCTGAGCGCACCCCGATGGGCGCGTTCGCCGACCTCCTCGCCTCGCCGGGGGTCGAGGAGCTGGTGGAGGTGCGGTCCCGCTTCGGCTTCCTCGCCTTCCACGGCGGCTCGCTCGAGGAGGGCACCGACCGGGTGGCCGCCGACGCCGCCGGGCGGGCCGGCGCCTCCCTGTACGCGGTGATCCAGCCGCCCGACCTCCGCTGGCACGTGCCGTCGGCCGTCGTCGGCGCCGACGCCTCGCCGGGCCTGCGGCGGTTCCTCGCCCACGTCGAGGTGGCGGTCGCCCTCCACGGCTACGGCCGCCGCGACCTGCGGGCCTGCCTGCTGCTCGGCGGCCGCCACCGGGCCCTGGCCGCCCACCTCGCCGCCCACCTGCGGGCCGCCCTGCCCGCCTACCGGGTGGTCGACGACCTCGACGCCATCCCCGCCGAGCTGCGGGGCCAGCACCCCGACAACCCGGTCAACCTGGCCATGGGCGGCGGCGTGCAGGTCGAGCTGCCGCTGCGGGCCAGGCGGGGCGCCGACGCCGACGCGCTGGCCGGCGCCCTGGCCGCGGCCGCCCGTTCCTGGGCCGGTTAGGTTCGCCGGCCATGGACCTCCGGGTGTTCACCGAGCCCCAGCAGGGCGCGAGCTACGACGAGCTGCTGGCCGTCGCGCTGGCCGCCGAGGACGCCGGCTTCGACGCCTTCTTCCGCTCGGACCACTACCTGCGCATGGGGCAGGGCGACGGGCTGCCGGGCCCGACCGACGCCTGGGTCACCCTCGCCGGCCTGGCGAGGGACACCCGCCGGGTGCGCCTCGGCACCCTGGTCACGTCGGCCACCTTCCGCCACCCCGGGCCCCTCGCCATCGCCGTCGCCCAGGTCGACGCCATGAGCGGCGGGCGGGTGGAGCTCGGCCTCGGGGCCGGCTGGTTCGACGACGAGCACACCGCCTACGGCATCCCGTTCCCGCCCCTCGGCGAGCGCTTCGAGCGGCTGGAGGAGCAGCTGGCCATCGTCACCGGGCTGTGGTCGACCCCGGAGGGCGAGCGGTTCTCCTTCGACGGCCGCCACCACCGCCTCGACGGCTCGCCGGCGCTGCCCAAGCCCGTGCAGCGGCCCCGCCCGCCGGTCATCGTCGGCGGCGGCGGCCCCCGGCGCACCCCCCGCCTGGCCGCCCGCTTCGCCGACGAGTTCAACCTGCCGTTCGGGTCGCTCGACGACTTCGCCGCCGCCCGCCGGCGGGTGGGCGAGGCCTGCGAGGCGATCGACCGGGACCCGGCGACGATGCGGTGGTCGGCCGCGCTGGCCGTGTGCTGTGGCGCCGACGAGGGCGAGGTCGAGCGGCGGGCGGCCACCATCGGCCGGGAGCCGGCCGAGCTGCGCGAGCACGCCGTCGCCGGCACCCCCGACGAGTGCCGGGCGACCCTCGGCCGCTGGGCCGAGGCCGGCGCCGACCGCCTGTACCTCCAGGTCCTCGACGTCCGGGACCTCGACCACGTCGCCCTGCTCGGCGCCGAGCTGGTCGGGCGGGTCTAGGGCGACAGGCGGTCCACCGCCCAACCGCCGCCGTCCCCGGCGCCGTCGCGCCGGTAGCGGAAGCGGTCGTGGAGCCGGCTCGGGCGGCCCTGCCAGAACTCGATCGTCACGGGGACGACCCGGAAGCCGCCCCAGTGGGGCGGGCGGGGCACGGCGCCGCCGGCGAAGCGGGCCTCGGCCTCGGCGTAGCGCCGGTCGAGCACGTCCCGGTCGGGGATGACCGTGCTCTGGGCGGACGCCCACGCGCCGAGCTGGCTCGTGCGGGGCCGGCTGGCGAAGTAGGCGTCGGACGCCTCGGGGGCCAGGCGCTCGGCGTCGCCGACCACGGTGACCTGGCGGGCCAGCGCGTACCAGGGGAACACCAGGGCGGCCCTCGGGTTGGCGGTCAGCTCCCGCCCCTTGCGGCTCTCGTAGTTCGTGAAGAACACGAACGCGCCGTCCTCCACCCCCTTCAGCAGGACCAGGCGGGCCGACGGGCGGCCGTCGGCGTCGGCCGTCGCCACCGTCATCGCGTTCGGCTCGTGGAGCCCGCACTCGACCACCGCCTCGAACCACCGCCCGAACTGGCGGAACGGGTCGGGGTCGAGGTCGTCGCGCTCCAGCCCGACCCGCCGGTACTCCTCGCGCAGCGCGGCGATGTCCATGCCGCCCGAACCTAGAGGCCGAGGGCGAGCTGGGACGGCGGCGGGCCGGCCGGCGGGGTCGACCGAGCGGCCGGGGCGGCCGGGGCGGCCGGCGCCGTCTCCCGGCTGCGCAGCGGCGAGGCCGCCCGCCCGCCGGCCCGCTCGACGAGCCGGCCGAACCGCTCGGCCAGCCGGCGCTGGTCGGCCTTCGGCGCGTACGAGCGGGGGTACAGCGCCTGGTAGCGCTCGACCAGGTCGGGATGGGCGCCCCCGAGCCAGGCGAGGTAGGGCTCGCGCACGCCCGGCCGGAGGTGCAGGAGCAGGGTGGAGATCGAGCGGGCGCCGGCCGCGACGCAGGCGTCGACCACGGCGGCCAGCTGGTCGGTCCGGTCCGACAGCCCGGGCAGCACCGGCGCGACCAGCACCCCGCACGGCACCCCGGCCTCGTTCAGCCGGGCCACGGCCTCGACCCGGCGGGCCGGGTGCGGGGTGCCCGGCTCGGTCTCCCGCCACACCGCCTCGTCGAGGGTGCCGATCGACAGGTTGACCCTCACCAGCCCCCGCCGCGCCGCCTCGGCCAGCACGTCGAGGTCGCGCAGCACGAGGGTGCCCTTGGTGAGCAGCGAGAACGGGTTGCCCACCCTCGTCAGCTCCTCGACCACCCCCCTCGTCAGCCGGTACAGCCCCTCGCACCGCTGGTAGGGGTCGGTGTTGGTGCCCATGGCGATGTGGTGGCCGGGCCAGCGCCGCGGGTCGAGCTCGGCCCGCAGGCGCTCGACGGCGTTGACCTTGACGACGATGCGGCGCTCGAAGTCCTCCCCCGTGTCGAGGCCGAGGTAGGCGTGGGTGGGCCGGGCGAAGCAGTAGGTGCAGGCGTGGCTGCACCCCCGGTAGACGTTGACCGTCCACTCGAACGGCATCCGGGACGCGCCCGGCACCCGGTTCACCAGCGACCGGGCGTGCACGTGGAGGAACTCCATCCCCCGGAACTGGCCGGTGCCGGGCCGCCGCTCGACCACCCGGTCGAACAGCTCGCCCTGGCCGGCCGGGTCGTCGGCCAGGGACCAGCGCAGCTGGGTGGGGGGCGGGCCGTCGGCCACGTCCCCCACCCTAGCCGAACATCAGTTCGACGGCGACCTCAGTCGCCGAGGTGCTCGGAGATCCAGTCCGACGCGATGTCGGCGGCCTCCTCCTTGTCGATGTCGAAGCGCCGGTTGAGCTCGGTGAGGTCCTCGGTGGTCAGCTCGGCGCTCACCGAGTTGACGAGCTCCTCGAGGTCGGCGCCGTAGGCGTCGGCCACCTCGGTGGTGACGACCGGGGTGATGTTGTCGGCGGCCAACATCTGCTGGTCGTCCTCGAGCAGCACCCAGCCCTTGTCGGCGATGATCCCGTTGGTCGAGAAGATCACGCCCACGTCGATCTCGCCGGCCTCGAGGGCCTCGGGGACGAGCCCGGCCTCGAGCCCCTGGAAGCTGCCGCTCAGGTCGACGTCGTAGACCCGCTCGAGCCCGGGGATGCAGAACGGGTTGGTCTCGCAGTCCTGGGGCCCGCCGAGGACGAGGTCCTCGTGGTCCTGGAGGTCGGACAGGGTCGTCAGCCCCTCGCCCTCGCTCGTTTCCTGGGTGACGACGAAGCCGTTGGTGTCGATGGCCTCGGCCGGCTCGAAGGCGACCAGGTCCATCCCGTCCAGGCGCTCCTGGAGGAGGCCGACCGTCTCCTGCGCGTCGCCGGTCGCCTCGCCCGCGTTCTCGTTCAGGAACTCGAGCATCGACGCCGCGTACTCGACGGCCATGTTGATGTCGCCGCCCTCGAAGGCGCTGAGCTCGATGTCCCGGAAGCCGCCGAGGTCCTGGATGTCGACCTCGTAGCCGGCGTCGGACAGCACCTGGGAGTAGATCTCGGCGAGGATGGCGCTCTCGCCGAAGTCCTGGGCGCCGATCGTGATGGCCGGGCCCTCGGGCGGCGCCCCGCCCTCGTCGTCGCCGGCGGCGCTCGTGGACGAGCCCTCCTCGCCGCCGACCTCGGAGTCGTCGTTGTCGCCGCCGCACGCCGCCCCCAGCAGAGCGAGCACGGCGAGGAGGGCGACGAGCAGTCGGAATCGTCGGGTCATGCGGGTCCTTTCTCAGGTGGACGTCGGGTCGAGTTCCGGGGTGATGGTCACGTCGTGCACCCGGCCGGTGGCCGCGCCGCGGCGGGCCCACGGGGTCAGGCGGCGCTCGAGGACGCCGAAGACGAGCTCGGCGAGGATGGCGAGGATGGCCACGAGCAGGGCGCCGGTGAGGAGCTTGCCGTCGTCGTTCTGGGCGACCCCGCCGATGATCAGGTCGCCGAGGCCCCGGAAGGCGACGAGCGCGCTGAGGGTGGCGGTGGCGATGACCTGCACGGTGGCCACCCGCACGCCGGTGATGATCAGCGGGAGGGCGTTGGGCACCTCGACCGACAGCAGCACGTCCCTCGCCGTCATGCCCATGCCCCTCGACGCCTCGACCACGCCGGCGTCGACGTCGCGCACCCCGGCGTAGGTGTTGGTGAACATGGGCGGCACGGCGAGGAGCACGAGGGCGACGAACGTCGGCCAGAACCCGAGCCCGAACCCGTAGGCGAGCGACAGCGGGAACAGCAGGGCGATGACGGCGAAGGACGGGATGGCCCGGCCGAGGTTCACGACGGTGGACGCCACCACCCCGCCCCGCCGCACGTGCCCGAGCACCATCCCGGCCGGCACGGCCATCACGCCGGCCACGGCCACGGCGCCGAGCGACAGCCGGAGGTGGTCGTACATCCCCCTGGCGATGCCCCTGACCCCCCACCAGTGGTCGGCCGTCGTCAGGTACGACCACAGCTCGCCGGTGGCGCTCACCGCACCCCCCGCCTGGCCCAGGGCGTGACGGCCCGCTCGAGGAGGAGCAGGGCGACGTCGAAGGCCACGGCCATGGCCACCGACAGCACGGTGCCGACCACGACCGGCGTGCTGTAGGTGCGGGACAGGCCGCTCGCGATCAGCGCGCCGTAGCCGCCGAGGCCGACGAGGAAGGTCACGGTGACGAGCCCGATGGTCGTCACCGTCGCGATGCGCAGGCCGGCGACGATGGCCGGGGTGGCCAGGCGGAGGTCGACGGAGACGAACCGCCGCCACGGCCGGTAGCCCATGCCGTCGGCCGCCTCCTTCACGGCCGCCGGCACGCCGTCGACCCCGGCCACGATGTTGCGCACCAGGATCAGCAGGGTGTAGCCGACCAGCCCGATCTCGGCCGTCAGGGTCCCGAGGTGGGTGTACGGGATCAGGAAGCCGAACAGGGCCAGGCTCGGGATCGTGTAGAGGATCCCGGTCCCCCAGGTGAGCGGGGCGTAGGTCCACCGGAAGCGCAGGGCCACGGCGGCGAGCACGAGCGAGATGGCGAAGCCGACGCCCACGGCGATCCCGGTGAGCTGGAGGTGCTCGGTGGTGCGCCGCCACAGCTCGTCGGTGTTGCGGTCGAACCAGCCCCAGTAGACGAACGAGTCGGGCGTGTTCTCGGCGAAGACGCGGATCACGTCGCCATCCGGTCGCTGATCCTGGCGATGTCGAGCATCCCGAGGTAGCGGTCGTCGTCGCCGAGCACGACCGCCACCCGGGTGCGGGACTGCACGATCTGGTCGAGGGCCTGGCGCAGCGCGGTGTCGGGGCGGACGGACGCGGCGAAGCGCTGGCGCGGCGCGTCCCCCACCCGGCCCTGCCCGTCGAGGTCGGCCTCGGCCACCCAGCCGAGCAGCCGCCCGCCGTCGCTGACCCCGACCCAGTCGACCCGGTGGTCCCGCATGACCGCTCGGGCCTGGCCGGGCTCCGCGCCGGCGGCCACGACCGGGCCGGTGTCGAGCTCCACGTCCGACACCTTCAGCAGGGCCATGCGCTTCAGCCCGCGCTCCCGGCCGAGGAACCGCTCGACGAACTCGTTGGCCGGCGCCCGCAGCAGCTCCTCGGGGGTGCCGTACTGCTCCAGCACGCCGCCGACGTTCAGGATCGCGATGCGGTCGGCCAGCTTGATGGCCTCGTCGATGTCGTGGGTGACGAGCACGATCGTCTTGCGCACCCGCTGCTGGAGCGCGAGCAGCTCGTCCTGGAGCCGCTCGCGGACGATCGGGTCGACCGCGCTGTACGGCTCGTCCATGAGGAGCACGGGCGGGTCGGCGGCGAGCGCCCGCGCCACCCCCACCCGCTGCTGCTGGCCGCCGGACAGCTCGGTGGGGTAGCGCCCGAGCAGGTCGCGGTCGAGGCCGACGAGGTCGACCAGCTCGTCGACCCGGTGCCGCGCCCGCTCCTTGTCCCAGCCGAGCAGGCGGGGGACGGTGGCGATGTTGGCGGCGATGGTCTTGTGGGGGAACAGCCCGATCTGCTGGATCACGTAGCCGATGCGCCGGCGCAGCTCGTGGGCCGGCCGGCTCCGCACGTCGACCCCCTCGACCTCGATGGTGCCCGACGTCGGCTCCACCAGCCGGTTGATCATCTTCAACGTCGTGGTCTTGCCACAGCCCGACGGGCCGACGAAGGCCACGAGGGCCCCCGTCGGGACGTCGAGGGTGAGCTGGTCGACGGCGGGCGACGCCGCGCCGGGGAACGTCTTGGTGACGTGGTCCAGCCGGATCGTCGCGTCGCCGCCCTGCGATGCGGTCATGCGCTCAGGGCCCCGCCCGGCGCTCGCTCGTCAGTTGCACGGTGCCTCCCCGCGGTTGGCCGCGGCCCCGACGCCCGTCGGATGCGCTCGTCGCACCCTGGGTCTTGCCCGGCGGCAGGGTAGCCCCCGCCCCCTGGCCCGCCAACTCCTGTAGCAGGATGTTCACCAATGTTGCGGGCGGCAGGGGTGGCTGCACTGGCCGTGGCCTTCGCGTACGCGGCGGCCACCAAGTTCTTCGACCGGGAGCGCTTCGTCGCCGTCCTGCGGGCCGGCGGCCTCGGCGCGGTCGCGGCCGCGGCCGGCGCGGCGGTCCCCGCCGTCGAGGTCCTTGCCGCCGCCGGGCTGGTCGTCGGCACCCGGGCCAGCCAGCGGGTCGCCCTCGTCGCCGTCCTCGCCCTGCTCGCCGCCTTCTCCGCCTGGCTGGTCAGCCTGCACCGGCGGCGGCTGAAGGTGCCGTGCCGCTGCTTCGGCAGCGACGCCGGGACCCGCCTCGGGCCGGCGCTGGCCCGCAACGCGGCGATGGCCGCGGTGGCGGCCGCCTGCCTCCCCGGCGACGCCGGCGACCTCCCGGTCGAGCCGAGCGGGTCGGCGCTGCTGTTCGTCACCGGGGCCGTCCTCGCCCTGTGGGGCACGTATGGTGTCGTCCTCGCCTGGCCGGCGCTGCTCAAGCGGCTGCCGGACGAGGCGACCGCCTGAGGAGGGGGGCAGGGTGTTCTGGGCGTCCTACGTGGTGCTCTGGGTCGTCGTCGTCGTGCAGGGCGTCGCCCTGCTGCTCGTGCTCCGCCACTTCGGGCTGGCGGCCATCGGCACGGCCGCCGGCCACTCCCGCGACGGGCTCGGGCTCGGCAGCCGGGCCCCGGCCCTCGACGGCATGGACCGCGACGGGCGCCGCACGGCGTGGGCGGCCGACGGCACCGACGCCGTCCTCTACTTCGCCGCCCCTGGCTGCGAGCCGTGCGAGGCCATGGCCCCGCTCGTGAACGACCTCGCCCGCCGGGGCCGGGACCGGCAGCTCGAGGTCGTGGTCGTCGCCGAGGGAGGGCCGATCGAGAACGAGCACGTGAGCGGGCTGTTCCCGAGCGCCACCACCGTCGTCAGCGAGGCCCACGACCTGTTCGACCGGTTCCTCGTCCGCGTCACCCCGTTCGCCTTCCTGGTCCACGACGGCGAGGTGGCGGCCAAGGGCGTGTGCTCGTCGCCCGAGGGCCTCGCCCACCTGCTGGAGTCCGGCGGGCGGGCCGACCTCGCGGCTACCCTCACGCCCCGCACGACCTAGCGCCAGGGGGAGACATGGCCGACCTCGACTCGGTCGGCGAGCGCCTCGCACGAGGCATCGACCGCCGCCACTTCCTGCGCAGGGCCGCCGAGACGGGGTTCCTCGCGGCCACGTCCTGGGCGGCGATGACCGGGCGGTCGGGCGCCACCGGCAGCTGCCCGAACCCGGAGCAGGCCTGCTATTGCTTCCCGCCCGGGATCGGCTACTGCGACCCGCAGAACCAGTGCAAGGGCTGGCGGTGCCGCCCGCCGTGCACGTACAACTACCGGTACTACCCGGACGCCTGCTGGTGCACGAAGGAGTGCCCGAACTTCGACGGGTCGTCGCGGG
The DNA here is from genome assembly GCA_036399815.1 of Acidimicrobiales bacterium. Classification (NCBI taxonomy): domain Bacteria; kingdom Bacillati; phylum Actinomycetota; class Acidimicrobiia; order Acidimicrobiales; species Acidimicrobiales bacterium. The sequence continues at coordinate 14,314 of DASWMK010000245.1, read as the reverse complement.
GCTGGTACAAGTGCTGCGACTGCTACTGCGGCGCCAACGAGTGCGGCTGCCGCAAGTACGTCCGGACCTGCTCGGGCCCGCCCGGGTCCTGCTGAGCGGCTGAGCGCCGTTGGGCGCCCTGCTCACGGTCACGATCCTCGCCGCCGGCGCCGCGCTGGTCACCGCCCACGCGCCCTGAATCACCAACATGGGCATGGCCGCCCTGGCCCTCCGTGCGAGGACCCTCCCCCTCTCGACCGGCGCCGCCGTCGGCCTGCTCGTGGCCGGCGGTGCCGTCGGCGGCGCGCTGCTCGGCGCCGCCCTCGGCCTCGCCGGCTGGGCCGTCGGCCTCGACGACCACCCGGCCGCCGTGCTCGCCGTGGCCGCCACGGCGGTGCTCGTCCTCACCGTGCGCGACCCCGGCCGGCGCTACGGCCTGAACCGCCAGGTCGGCCGCCGGCTCGGGATGGCCGGCGACGTGCGGGGCTACTTCTTCCTCTCCGGCGTCCAGCTCGGCGCCGGCGTGGTCACCCTCGTGCCCTACTCGGCGTTCCTGCTCCTCGCCGCCGGCCTGCTCGTCGCCGGGCCGGCGGCGGCGGTCGCCGCCGGCGCCCTGTACGGGGCGGCCCGCCTGGCGCTCGCCGCCGAGGTGCTCAGGGGCGGCGACCCGGGCGACCCCGGCCGGGCCATGGACGTGTTCTCGGGGCGGGCCGGTGCCGCCCGCCGGCTCAACCTGGTGATGGTCGCGCTCGCCGCGGCGGCCGCCTGGCTGGCCGTCGCCATCTAGCCTGGCGCCCATGCCGCAGGCGGGGCCGGCCCTCGACGACCTCCTCGAGCGGGTGCGCGGCGGCGGCGGCCGCGTCACCCGGGCGCGCCGCGCCGTGCTGGAGGCGTTCCTCGCCGGCGGCGACCACCACCTCACCGCCGAGGAGGTGGCGGCGAGGGTCCGCTCCCGCCACCCCGAGATCCACCTGTCGACCGTCTACCGCAGCCTCGACGTGTTCGAGGCGGCCGGCGTGGTCGTCCACGTCCACCTCGGGCACGGACCGTCCGTGTACCACCTGACCGCCGAGCTGCACCACCACGCGGTGTGCGACCGGTGCGGCGCCGTCGTCGAGCTGCCCCTCGACGTCCTCGACGACCTCGCCGCCCGCCTGCGGGCCGAGCACGGCTTCGAGGTCACCGGCCACCACTTCGCCATCGTCGGCCGGTGCGGGGCCTGCGCCGGCGGGCTGTGAGCGGCGGCCGGCTCAGTCCCGGCCGGTGAGCTTGTCCCGCACCTTGTCGACGGGCGCGGCGACGGCGCCGGCCACGACGTTGCCGGGCGGCGTGTTCGGGGCGTGGGGGTGGGGCCGGGTCGGGGCCTTGTCCCTCGCCTCCACGTAGGCCCGCCCGAGCTCGACCATCCGCTCGTCGCCGACCGCGGCGCGGAGGGCCGGCAGCAGCTCGGCCTCCTCCCGGTTGGCGTGGAGGCGGACCTCCTCCATCACCGTCGTCAGCGACGACGCCACGTTCTCGTCGTCGGGCTTGCCCCCGTCCACGCGGTTCAGCGCGTCCTTGACCACCTGGTGCTCGTCGATGGCGTGGTCGGCCAGCAGGTCGCCCCCCTCGGCGGCCCGCAGGGCGGGGTACACCACCTGCTCCTCGGCGACCGCGTGCCGGGAGAGCGCCTTGACGAGCTCCTGGACGACCTCCTTGCGGTCGCCGGCGTCCGCGTCGAGCCGGTCGAACAGCGCCTCGACGGCCCGGTGGTCGGCGGCGATCAGCTCGGCGAGGTCGGTTCCGGTTGCGTCCGTGTCCACGCCCTCCGTCTTCCCCCCGGATGGGCGGTTCAGAACGTCAGCGGGCCGGGATCGAGGTGGCGCCGCGCAGGTACGGGTGGAGGACCTCGGGGAGGGCGACCGACCCGTCCGGCTGGTGGTTGGTCTCGACCAGGGCGGCCCACACCCGGGGGACGGCCAGCGCCGAGCCGTTCAGGGTGTGGGCCACGACCGGGCTGCCGCCGCCGGCCGGCCGGTAGCGGATGTTCGCCCGCCTCGCCTGGTAGTCGGAGAACCACGACACCGACGACACCTCGAGCCACTGGCCGCACCCGGGGGCGTAGACCTCGATGTCGATCGAGCGGTGGTGGGTCTGGCCGAGGTCGCCCGTGCAGATGTCGACCAGGCGGTAGGCGAGGCCGAGGGCGGCGATCGTGGACTCGGCCCTGGCCAGCAGCTCGTCGAGCAGGGTCGGCCCCTGCTCGGGGGTGCCGAGGGCCAGGATCTCGACCTTGTCGAACTCGTGGGACCGCAGCAGGCCCCGCGTGTCCTTGCCGGCCGAGCCCGCCTCCCGGCGGTAGCACGGCGTGTAGGCCATCAGCCGGACCGGCAGCTGGTCCTCGCGGAGGATCTCGTCGCGGGCGAGCGAGGTGAGCGGGACCTCGGCCGTCGGGATGGCCCACAGGTCGTCCCGCTCGACGTGGTAGGCGTCGTCGGCGAACTTCGGCAGCTGGCCCGACGCCGTGAGGGTGGCCGAGCTGACGAGGTGGGGCGGGCGGACCTCCTCGAAGGCGTCGGCGTTGCGGTCGAGGGCGAGCTGGCAGAGGGCCCGGTTCAGGGTGGCGCCGAGGCCGCGGTACATCACGAACATCGACCCCGAGATCTTGGCCGCCCGCTCGAGGTCGAGCAGGCCGAGGCGGGCGGCGATCTCCCAGTGGGGCACCCGCTGGTGCTCGCCGTAGGCGTCGGGGTCGTGGCCGACGGTGCGGAGGACGACGTTGTCGGCCTCGCCCCCGCCGTCGGGCGCCTCCGGCGCCGGCGTGTTCGGGATGCGCAGCAGCAGGTCCCGCAGCTCGCGGTCGAGGGCGTCGACCTCCCGGTCCCGCTCGGTCACCCGGTCCCCGACCCCGGCGCTCTCCGCCGCCCGCCGCTCGGCCTCCTCGACGGCCCCCTCGCGGCGGAGGCGGCCCACCTCCTGGGAGATGGCCTTCACCTCGGCCCGCAGGGCGTCGCGCTCGGCCACCGCCTCGCGGCGCCGGCGGTCCAGGTCGAGCACCCGGTCGACGTCCGCGTCGCTGCCGTCGTGCCGGCGGGCCAGCGCCTTCCTGACCTCGTCGGGGTCGTTGCGGATGCGGCGGACGTCGAGCACCGGGCAACGGTACCCGCCCCCGTCGGGGCCGCCGCCGGCCGGTACGGTGACCCGCCATGCCGGCCGTCGAGGTCGCCGACCTGACCGTCCGCTACGGCGACGTCGTCGCCGTCGACGGCCTGTCGTTCACCGCCGAGGCCGGGCAGGTGCTGGCCCTGCTCGGGCCGAACGGCGCCGGCAAGACGACGACGGTCGAGACCCTCGAGGGGTACCGGCGGCCGACCTCGGGGACGGTGCGGGTCGACGGGCTCGACCCCGTGCGGGACCACGCCGCGCTCACCCGGCGGATCGGCGTGATGCTCCAGCGGGGCGGGGTGCAGCCCGGCATCCGGGCCGCCGAGGCCGTGCGCCTGTTCGCCGCCTACCACGACGACCCCGAGGACCCGGACGCGCTGCTCGAGCGGGTCGGGCTGGCCGGCCGGGCCAGGGCGACCTGGCGCCAGCTGTCGGGTGGCGAGCAGCAGCGGCTGTCCCTCGCCCTCGCCCTCGTGGGGCGGCCGAGGGTGGCGTTCCTCGACGAGCCGACGGCCGGGGTCGACGTGGCCGGCCGCCAGGTCGTGCGCCAGGTCGTGCGGGACCTGCGGGACCGGGGGGTGTGCGTGGTGCTGACCACCCACGAGCTCGACGACGCCGAGCGGCTGGCCGACCGGGTGGTGATCGTGGACCGGGGGCGGCTGGTGGCCGACGGCCGGCCGGCCGACCTCCGGGCCGGCGGCGACGAGTGGCGGTTCGGCGCCGCGCCCGGCCTCGACGTCGGCGCCCTGGCCGGCGTGCTCGGCGCGCCCGTGCGGGAGGCGACCCCCGGCGAGTACGTGGTGGCGGCGGCGCCGACCCCGGCCGCCGTCGCCGCCCTCACCGCCTGGCTGGCCGAGCGGGACCTGCCCATCGCCGACCTCCGGGCCGGCCGCCAGCGCCTGGAGGACGTGTTCCTCCGCCTCACCGGCGGTGGCGGCGGGTGAGGCCGCCCGGCGGAGCAAGCCGGGGCCGCGTCGGCGGGGGCGGCCGGTGAGGGGGCTCCTGGCGCATGCCCGCATGGAGGTGGTGCTGACCCTGCGGCGCGGGGAGTCACTGCTGCTGACCCTCGGCATCCCGGTCGTGCTGCTCGCCTTCTTCTCGCTTGTCGACGTGCTGCCCACCGACGCCGTCGTCGACGACCCCGTCGACTTCCTCGCCCCCGGCGTGCTCGCCCTGGCCGTGATGTCGACGGCGATGGTGAGCGTGGCCATCGCCACCGGGTTCGAGCGCCAGTACGGCGTGCTCAAGCGGCTGGGGTCCACCCCGCTCGGGCGCCCGGCGCTCCTCGCCGCCAAGACGGCGGCCGTCCTCGCCGTCGAGGCCGTGCAGGTCGCCGTCCTCGTCCCCGTCGCCCTCGCCCTCGGCTGGGACGCCGACGCCTCCGGGGTCGCGACGGCCGTCGCCGCCGTCCTCCTCGCCACCGTGGCCTTCGCCGGCCTCGGGCTCCTGATGGCCGGCGCTCTCCGGGCCGAGGTCACGCTGGCCGCCGCGAACGGCCTCTACCTCGTGCTGCTCCTCCTCGGCGGCATGGTCGTGCCGCTCGCCGAGCTGCCGGGCGGCCTCAGGGCCGTGGCCAGGGCGCTGCCCGCGGCGGCGCTGTCCGACGTGCTCCAGGCGGCGATCGGCGCCGCCGGCCGGGTGCCGGGCCGGGCCTGGCTGGTCCTGGCCGCCTGGGCGGTGCTCGCGCCGGTGGCGGCGGCCGTCAGCTTCCGTTGGGAGTAGTGGGGCGGGGCGCGGGGCCGAGCCGGTCGAGCTCCGCCTTCACCTCCTCCCAGGTGAGCACGTCGCGCTCGGAGAGGGGCACGCCGGCCTTGTCGGCCTCGTAGTGGCGGGCCGCCCAGCGGAAGAACAGCATCGTGATCAGGGTCCAGAGGTAGGCGCCGCCGCCCAGCTTCATGATCAGCCCGGCCGCCTGCTGGTCGGACGCGACCGTGACGCCCCACAGCCGGTACGGCGTGTCGTAGGCGCTGAACAGCACGCCGTCGGCGAAGGTCAGCCACGCCGCCGGGATGGTCGGGATGATCGACATCAGGAACAGGTAGACCATCTGGCCGGGCAGGGAGATCCGCAGCTCCGGGAAGGGGCCTGCCACCGGCACCCACATGAGCAGAGCGGCGGTGACGAGCACCACGTGGGCGCCGTAGTGGACCGGGCCCGACGACACCGACAGGTTCACGAAGGCCGGCCAGTGGCTGACGGCGACGAGCAGGTTGAACACCAGCCCGGCCACGACCGGCCTGGCCAGCCGCCTGACCCAGCGCCACGCCCTGCCGTCGCCGACGACCAGGCGGGCCAGCCACTCGGGGGTGGCGAGGAGGACCATGGGCGGCAGCACGAACGTCAGCAGCAGGTGCTGGACCATGTGGACGCTGTAGAGGTACTCCTCGGCCACGTCGTGCATCGGCCAGTCGGCCGCCACCTCGAGCACGACGAGGGCGCCCGCGAACCAGGCCACCTGGCCCGTCGTCACCGCCCGGCGGCCCCGGGGGACGGCCCGCCGGCCGATGGCCCGCACGGCGTACCAGTAGCCGGCGGCCAGGGCGGCCACCAGCAGCCACACCTCGGGGTGCGGCTGCCACCGCCAGAAGTCGGCGGTGGCGGCGACGGCGAGCACGGGGCTACCCGAAGAACCGGAACGTCGAGAGGGCGGCGAGGTACACGCCGACGGCGAGGAACAGCCCAGAGACGAACACCCGCCGGAACAGGCTGCTGTCGAAGCGCAGGTGCATGAAGAACGCCACCACCATGGCGAACTTGATGACCATGAGGACGAAGAGCACGGGCAGGGCGACGTCGCCGAAGTCCACGAAGTAGGTGCTGACCTCGAGCGCGGTGACGAAGGCGAGGATCAGCGCGACGACGATGTAGAAGCCGTCGCTCGGGTGGGCGGACTCGTGGGCCTCGAGGGACTCGGCGATGGTCTCGTCGACGGCCTCGGCGACCTCGGGGTCGGTCTTCGGTCGGGTGTCGCTCATGCCCGGCTCACGTGGGGATCAGGTAGACGAGGGTGAAGATCACGATCCACACGACGTCGACGAAGTGCCAGTAGAGGCCGACGATCTCGACGGTCTCGGCCCGCTCCTGGGGCAGCCGGCCCCGCATGGACATCGTGAACAGGGACATCAGCATGATGATCCCGACCGTGACGTGCACGCCGTGGAACCCGGTGAGCGTGAAGAACGCCGAGCCGAAGATGTTGGTCGTGAACCCGAGGCCCTCGCGGACGAAGGTCGTGAACTCGTAGACCTGGCCGGAGATGAACGTGGCGCCGAGCAGCGCCGTCGTCAGCAGCCAGGTGCGGGTGCGCCGGTGGTCGCCCCGCTGGATGGCCGCCAGGGCCAGCACCATCGTCAGCGAGCTCATCAGCAGGACGAACGAGCTCACCGACGTGAACGGGATGTCGAACACGTCCCGGGGGCCGGGCCCCTGGCCGGGCTGGATCCGGTTCCGGTACAGCAGGTAGGTCGAGATCAGCCCGCCGAACAGCAGGCACTCGGACCCGAGGAACATCCACATGCCGAGCTTCTCGTTGGAGAGCCCGGTGCTCGTGTGGTGGTGGCCGACGCTCTCGCCGTGGACGCCGGGGACGGCCATCGTCCCGACCCCCTCGGCCGTCGCCTCGGCCGGCGTCGCCGGCGCGCCGGTCACGGTCGTGTCAGCCAACGGGGACGGCCTCCTCGTGCGGGTGGCCGGGCTCGGACTCGTGGCCCTCCTCGTCGACCGACGGCTCCAGGCCCCATCCGTAGAGGGCGGAGATCACCGCCACCACCCCGGGGATGACCAGCCACAGGTTGAAGATGAGCCCCCAGGCGATGAGGGGGAGGCCGAAGGCCAGCACGATCGGCCAGTACGACGGCGACGGCAGGTGCACGCCGGTGGCCGTGCCCGTCTGGGCCAGGGCGTCGGCGTCGGGCACGCGGCGGACCCGGCCGGTCTCGTCGGCGCGGTACTTCTGGTCCCACCAGGGGTCGAAGTGCTCGACGACCGGCAGCTCGTCGAAGTTGTGCTCGGGCGGCGGCGACGGGATCGACCACTCGAGGCTCCTGGCGTCCCACGGGTCCGGCCCAGGGGCCGGCGCCAGCCCGGCGTGGGCCTTGCGGCGGCTGGTGAACACGTTGGTGAGGAACACGAGGACGCCGAAGGCGATCGTGAACGCCCCGATGGTCGACACCATGTTCCAGAAGTTGAAGCCGTAGCCGTCCGGATAGGTCGACTGGCGGCGGAGCATGCCCTGGAGCCCGAGGATGTGCATGGGCCCGAACGTCATGTTGAACCCGACGAGGAACACCCAGAAGTGGACCTTGCCGAGCTTCTCCGACAGGCGGTAGCCGAACGCCTTGGGCCACCAGAAGTACATGCCGGCGAACAGGCCGAACAGGGCGCCGCCGAACAGCACGTAGTGGAAGTGGGCGACGATGTAGTAGGTGTCGGTCTGCTGGGTGTCGGCGGGTGCGACCGCGTGGGTGACGCCGGACAGGCCGCCGATCGTGAACATGGCGACGAGGCCGACGGCGAACAGCATGGGCGTGGTGAACCGCAGGCGGCCGCCGTACATCGTGGCCATCCAGTTGAGGATCTTCACGCCCGTCGGCACGGCGATGAACATCGTCGACAGCGAGAAGGCGGCCACCGAGATCGGGCCGATGCCGGAGGCGAACATGTGGTGGGCCCAGACCCCCCAGCCCATGAAGCCGATGGCGATCCCGGAGAAGACCATGAACGGGTAGCCGAAGATGGGCTTGCGGGAGAACACCGGGATCACCTCGGACACGATGCCGAAGGCCGGGAGGATCAGGATGTAGACCTCCGGGTGCCCGAAGATCCAGAACAGGTGCTGCCAGAGCAGCGGGTCGGCGCCGGCCTCCACGTTGAAGAAGTTCGTGTCGAACAGCCGGTCGAACATGAGCAGGAACAGGGCCACCGTGATGACCGGGATGGCGAACAGCAGCAGCACCTGGGTCACGAGCGCCATCCAGGTGAACACCGGCATCTTCATGAGCGTCATGCCCGGCGCCCGCATGTTGAGGCAGGTGACGATCAGGTTGATGGCGCTCGTCAGGGAGGCGATGCCGGTGATCTGGAGGCCGAGCGCGTAGAAGTCCATGCCGTGCGACGGCGAGAAGATCACCGTCGTGTTCGGCGCGTAGGCGAACCACCCGCCGTCCGGCCCGCCGCCCATGAGCCAGCTCGACGCGGTGAAGAACAGGCCGCCGAACAGGAAGCACCAGAACCCGAACGCGTTCAGGCGGGGGAAGGCGACGTCGCGGGCGCCGATCTGGAGCGGCACGAGGAAGTTGGCGAACGCGGCGGCGAGCGGCATGACCACGAGGAAGATCATGGTGACGCCGTGCATGGTGAAGACCTCGTTGTAGAGGTCGGCCGAGAGGATGCGGCCGTCGGGCACGGCCATCTGGAGGCGGATCAGCAGGGCCTCGATGCCGCCGACCAGGAAGAAGAAGAAGGCGGCGACCCCGTACATGATGCCGATCTTCTTGTGGTCGACGGTCGTCACCCAGCTGCGCCAGCCGGTCTTCGGCCGCGGCCGGGCGAACACGCCGAGCGGCTGGTAGCCGACGCGGTCCTCGGGCGCCGCCTCGAGCTCGATGCGCGGTTGTTCGACGATGGCCATTCGGCTACTCCAGCGTCTGCAGGTAGGCGACGAGCTGGTCGATCTGCTGCTCGGTCAGCCCGAGGTTCGGCATCCCCCGGTTGCCCTCCGGGTACATCGGCTTGCGCCCCGGCGGGTCCCGGAGCCAGGCCTCGAGGGCCGCCCGGTCGAAGTTCCCGCCCTGGTAGTCCTCCAGGGTGAAGCCCTCACCGTGCTGCAAACTGACGTCGCGCAGGGTGAAGACGCCGCCGGCGAACACCGTGCGGCTCATGAGGTGGGTGAGGTTGGGCGCCACGCCGGCGACCTGCTGGGCCTCGCCGAGGGGCACCTCGTTGACGCCGTTGATCTGGTGGCACTGGATGCACAGCTGCTGGAACACCTCGAGCCCGGCCTGTGCGTCGGCGTCGCCCGGCTCGGCGGCGTCGGCCAGCTGGCCCTCGACCCAGGCGTCGAAGTCGTCGGGGGCGAGGGCGACCACCCGCAGCCGCATCAGCGAGTGGGAGAGGCCGCAGTACTCGCCGCACTGGCCGGCGTAGATGCCGGGCTCGTCGGCCTCGATCGTGAGCGGGTGCTCGCGGCCGGGCACGGCGTCGCGCTTGCCGTTCAGCGCCGGCGCCCAGAACGAGTGGATGACGTCGCGGGCCGTGATCCGGAGGTTGACCGGCTGGCCGGCCGGGATGACGAGCTCGTTGGCCGTGATGATGTCGCTCACGCCGTCGCCGGTCGTGTCGTACTGGTAGGCCCACCACCACTGCTGGCCGTAGACCTTGACCTCCATGGCCCCTTCGGGCTCGTCGGACAGGCGGAACAGGGTGGCGATGGTGCCGACGGCGACGCCGGCGAGGATCAGCGCCGGGAGGACCGTCCAGCCGATCTCCAGGCGGGTGTGGCCGTGGATCTGGTCGGGGACGACCGAGTCGTCGTCGTCCGGGCGGCGCCGGAAGCGGAAGGCGAGGTAGAGCACCCCGGCCTCGACGAACACGAACACGACGCCGGCGACGAGCAGCACGGGGTCGAGGAGCCGGTCGATCGAGCGGGCCTCGGGCCCCTTCGGGTTCAGCGTGTCGAGGGGGTGCTCGTCGCTGCCGCACGCGGCGAGGAGCACCACGAGCGCGAGGACGGCGACGACGAGGACGGTGCGGGCCCGACCAGGCCGGCGCATCGGCGCTCCTTCCTCCTGTTCCTCCTGCCGGGCGGCCACGGGCCCACCATGGCCCATGCCGCCGTCGGTCGACAAAACCGGGCTCAGTGGAGGACCACCACGGTGCCGGACGGCACGCCGAGCCCGCCCTCGTCCTCCTCGCCCGAGCCCTGGGGCTCGTCGCCCTGGTGGTCGCTCTCGTCGGCGTCGGTGCGGTCGCCGCCGGTGCCCTCGTCCTCGGGCTGGACCTCGCCGGCCCCGCCGTCGTCGGTGACCTCGCCCTCGTGGTGGTCGACCTCGTGCGGCCCGACGGCCGCCCCGACGATGCCGCCGACGGCCACGGCCAGCCCGCCCACCACGGCCAGGGCGGCGACCAGGTTGGCGCCCACGCGGGGGCGGACGGCGAGCAGGGAGGCGACGAGCAGGATCATCGAGGCGACGGCGATGGCGGCGACGGTGGCGCCGACGGCCGAGAGGGCGATGAACACCCGCGACACGCCGAGCACCAGCGCGCCGATGGCGAGCACGGCGATGGCCGGGATCTCGATCGGCATCATCACCCGGTTGCGGAGGGTGCGGTTGACCTCCGGGTCGCCGGTCGCCCGGTCGGCCCAGGCCTGGACCATCCACTCGATCAGGGTGATGGCCACCACGCCGACGCCGGCGAGGAACAGCGGGGCGCCGACCACCAGGCCGATGGCGGCGAGCAGCACGCCGAAGGCGCCGACGACCGGCCAGGCCGACGCGCCGGCCGGCGGGGTGGCCGGGGGCACCTCGACGCCGACGACCGCGGCCTGGGCCTCGGGGTCGGCGTCGCGGAAGGCGGCGACCACGCAGCCGAGGAAGCCGGCGAGGAGGGCCACCGACCCGAGGATCGTGTAGCCGAGCCGCTCCCCGACCCCGCCCTTGATGCCGGCCGACAGCACGCCGACGGGGTCGCCGCCGGTGGAGAGGCCGTACACCCAGGCGGCGACCAGCGCCGCCATCGCCAACCCGAACAGGAGCTTGGTACCGGTGGTGAGCATCCGCGCCTACTTGAGGATGTAGAGCGTGTACCAGGTGGCCAGGCCGACGGCGACCATGAAGTGCCAGAACATGGCGGCGGCGGCCACGCCCTCACGGTCCTTCCCCGAGAACTGGCCGCCGAGCACCCGGAAGGTCATGAGCGCCACGAACGCCATGGCCCCGGCCACGAGGGCGAGGTGGGCGCCCGACACCGCGTACAGCAGCACGCCGTAGGTGGTGCGGACGCTGGCGCCGATCTGGGTGTAGAGGAACGAGGTGCCGACCACGAACGCCGCGCCCAGCAGGAGCGTGAGCCCGAGGGCGACGTAGGCGTTGATCCGGTCGCGGTTGCCGATGGCGTACACGGCCCACTGGACGACCACCGAGGACATGACCAGGGTGGACGCGCCGACGTTGCCCGGCGTGAGGGGCACGGCCACGCCGTCGGGCAGCCAGTCCGCCGTGGTGCCGCCGGCCGCCGACCGATAGGCGAGGTACAGGCCGAGCAGGCCGGCGAACAGGGCGCCGCAGCCGACGATGGCGAGCGCGGTCGCGGTCATCAGCACCCGGGGCCGGGCCGGCGCGGGCGCGGGGGGCAGGGCGAGCGCCATCAGGCGACCTCGGGGGTGACGGGGGCGGCAGTACGGCGGTCGAGCACCGGCGTGGCCGACCCGACCTCGGGGACGTCGGCGAAGTTGCCGGGCGGGGGCGGCGACGTGGTCGCCCACTCGAGGGTGTGCCCCTCCCACGGGTCGTCCCCGGCGAGCGGGCCCCGGCGGCGACCGACCCGGACGGCCACGTCGACGAGCAGCACGGCGACGGCCAGCACGACGAGCGCGCCGCCCGCCGCCGACACGAGGTTCAGGGCCTCGACGCCGTCGCGCACCTCGCCGACGACCTGGCCGGCCGGCTGGTCGAGGGCGCCCGACACGAGGTCGGCGGCGGCGAGGAGCAGGGTGCCGACCAGCAGGAGCAGCGCCTCGACGGCGCCCAGCGCGGGCGACAGCAGCCGGCCCCACAGCTTCGGCAGCCAGTAGTGCAGGGCCCCGACGGCGGCCAGGCCGGCCCCGCCCATGAGGACGAGGTGGAGCGTGCCGAACTCCCAGGTGGTGCCCCGCAGCTCGAGGGCGTCGATGGCAGTGAGGGCGTCGGCGGCCGCGCCGGCCAGCAGCAGCAGGAGGGCGGCACCGCCGAGCACGAGCGGCACGGCCGGGCGGGGCCGGCCCCGGCGGGCCGTGTCGGCCCACGCGCCGACGAGCGCGAGGAGCGGCAGCAGCAGGACGAAGGACAGCTCGGACAGCTCGACCTGGTCGGCCGTGTCGACGGCGGAGAACGGCTGGGCGTAGGCGCCGAACCCGAGGGCCCCGACCACGGCGATCGCCGCCATGGCGACGTTGCGCCGGCGCTGGGCGAAGCGCGAGAAGACGGGGACGACCTCGCCGACCACCCCGAGGGCGGGGACGGCGTAGAGCCAGACGGTCGGCGTGGTGAAGGCCCAGGCGATCGGCCGCCCGACGCCGGCCGGCCCGCCGAGGAAGGCCTGGCCGTAGTGGAGGTCGAGCCAGGTGACGGCCAGGTTGGCCACGAACACCGGCAGCGCCAGCAGCCAGAGCACGGCGGACACGAGCATCGTCCACGAGAACATCGGCACCCTGGCGAGGGAGAGCCCCGGCGTGCGGAGCGTGAGCACCGTGGTGGCGACGCACACGGCGCCGAGCAGCAGCGACACGGTCACCATGCCGAGGGCGAGGACGAACAGCTCGACGGCGTTGGTGTCGCCCCCGCCCGGGCCGCCGTTGGCGAGGTAGCCGGCCACGAGCAGGCCGCTGCCGAGCAGCCACCCCCAGAAGGCGGCGGCGGCCGCCCGCGGGAAGGCGACCGTGGTCGCCCCCACCTGGAGGGGCACGACGGCGGTGGCGATCCCGACGAACAGCGGCAGGACGAACAGGAACACGGCGCTGACGGCGTGGAACGACGCCACCTGGGCCACGACGTCCTGGCCGAGGACCTGGAGGTCCGCCGTGTCGCCCCGCTCGATGCCGACGAGCTCGCCGGCGACGGCCGACGCCACGACGAGCAGGAGCGAGGTGACGACGTACGCGCTCCCGATGCGGGCGGAGGAACCGGTGCTCAACCACCCGGCGAGGCCGGGCAGGTCGCGCCGGGTGGTGGTCCGGATGGCCGTCGCCCCGGCGTCACCGGGGCCGGCCGCGGGTCTCGCGTCGGTCAGGGCCATAGGCGCCGGTGGACATTACCCACGGGGTACGACAGCGAGGAAAACCTCACCCGCGGAGCAGCTGGTCGACGGCCATGGCGCCGAACAGCAGGGTCACATAGGTGATGGACCACCCGAACAGGCGCATGGCCAGCTCGGGCTCCGGGTCCCTCGTGAGGGCCATGGCCATCGCCGTGAACACGCCGCCGAGCACGAGGGCGGCGGCCACGTAGAGGCCCCCGAGGTCGGCCACCGGGGCGGTCACGAGGGTCAGCGCCCAGAGGGCGACCGTGTAGCCGAGGATCCGGCGGGCCGTCGTGTGCAGGCTGGCGACCGACGGCAGCATCGGGACCGAGGCGACGGCGTAGTCCTCCCGGTACTTGATGGCGAGGGCCCAGAAGTGGGGCGGGGTCCACACGAAGATCACCGCGAACAGCGCGACGGGCGCCCACCCGAGCGAGCCGGTGACCGCCGCCCAGCCGACGAGCACGGGGACGGCGCCGGCCGCCCCGCCGATGACGATGTTGCTCGGCGACGACCGCTTCAGCCACAGCGTGTAGACGAACACGTAGAAGCAGCAGGCCGACACCGCGAGCACGGCCGCGAGCAGGTTCGCCTCGGTCCACAGCAGGAGGAAGGCGGCGACCTCGAGGCCGAGGGCGAACACGAGCGCGTCCCGGGGCCGGACGGCGCCGGTGACGAGCGGGCGGTTCCTCGTGCGGTGCATCAGCCGGTCGATGTCCCGGTCGACGACCATGTTGAAGGCGTTGGCGCCGCCGGCGGCGAGCGCCCCGCCGGCCATCGTCACGAGGACGAGCCCGGCCGGGGGCAGCCCCCGCTGGGCGACGACCATGGCGGGCACGGTGGTGACGAGGAGCAGCTCGATGATGCGGGGCTTGGTGAGCGCCACGTACGCGCCCAGCCGGTGCCGCAGGCGCGCGGCGGTGGTCGGGGCGGCAGGGGACGCGGCGACCGGCACGGTCGGGTGCATGTCGGCGGCGAGCCTACGTCCGGCCGCCGTCGGCGGACAAAGTCGCGGGACGGTGTGGCGCGGACGGCACCGTCCGCGCTCTCGAAGGGTGTGACGACCGGCGGAGGAGGCGGCGGGGTGGACCGGGAGGGGTTCGAGCGCTTCGTCGCCGACGTCGAGCCCCGGCTGCGCCGGGCCCTCGTCGCCCTGCGCGGCCCGGAACAGGGCCGGGAGGCGGTGGCCGAGGCCCTG
>DASWMK010000244.1 GCA_036399815.1 Acidimicrobiales bacterium | reverse complement strand
CCGGCCGTCCCGGCCGTCCCGGCGGCGCCGTCGGCGCCCGCTCCGGCCCCCGAGCCGGTGGCCGAGCCGGCCCCCGCGCCCGTCCCCGACGCCTGGGTCGCCCCCCTCGACGGCGGCTCCTGCCCGCCCAGCCACCCGGTGAAGGCCAAGCTGGGCAGCGGCATCTTCCACCTCCCCGGGATGGCGATGTACGGCCGCACCCGGGCCGACCGCTGCTACTGCACCCCGGAGGCCGCCGAGGCCGACGGGCTGCGGCGGAGCATCCGCTGACGTGCGCTGGACCCGCGGGCGCCGCAGCTCCCACCTCGACGACCGCCGCGCCTCCTCGGGCGGCGGCTTCGGGGGGTTCGGCGGCTTCGGCGGGCTCGGCGGCGGCTTCGGCCGGGGCGGCGGGTTCGGCTACCGGCGCCGGCCGGGCGGCTTCGCCCTCGGCGGCGGCCGCCGCAGCTCGGTCGGCTGCCTGCCCATCGGCTGCGGGGGCGGGCTGCTCCTGCCGCTCGTGCTCGTCGTCGGGGTGTTCCTGCTGTTCGGCCGGGGCTGCCTGTTCGCCGGCGGCGGCGGGGGCTTCGGCGGGTTCGGGGACGTGTTCGGCGACCTGCCCCAGTTCAGCCCGGCCCCGCCCGGCGCCGGCGCCGGCGGCATCCCGTCCGGGGCCCCCGACCCCGAGGCCGAGCAGGTCGACTTCGTGTCGTTCGTGCTCGACGACCTCCAGGCGACCTGGGCCGACCGGTTCCAGGACGCGGGGCAGACCTACACGCCGGCCGACCTCGTGCTGTTCCGGCGGGCGACCAACACCTCGTGCGGGGCGGGCACGTCCGACACCGGGCCCTTCTACTGCCCCGCCGACCAGACCGTGTACCTCGACCTCGACTTCTTCGCCGAGCTGGTCGACCGGTTCGGCGCCCCCGGCGACTTCGCCCAGGCCTACGTGATCGCCCACGAGATCGGCCACCACGTCCAGAACCTCACCGGCGTGAGCGACGAGGTCCACAGCCGCCAGCAGCAGGACCCCGAGGACGCCAACGAGCTGTCCGTCCGCCTCGAGCTCCAGGCCGACTGCCTGGCCGGCGTGTGGGCCCACAGCACCTACGAGCGGGGCATCCTCGAGAGCGGCGACCTCGAGGAGGGCCTCACGGCGGCGGCGTCCATCGGCGACGACCGCATCCAGTCCCAGGCCGGCGCCGAGGTCAACCCCGAGACGTGGACCCACGGCTCGTCCGAGCAGCGCTCGACGTGGCTGCGGACCGGCTTCGACAGCGGCGACCCCGCCGACTGCGACACCTTCGACGTGAGCGAGGGCGACCTCTAGTCAGCCGGCGCTGATGGCGGACACGCTGATGATGCCGTCGGCGGCCCGCAGCGAGGCCTGCACGTCGGGCGGGACGGGCCCGCCGGTGGCGAGGACCATCATCGCCGACTCGCCGCCCGGCACCCGGCCGACGGCCATGTTGTCGATGTTCACACCGGCGTCGCCGAGGGCGGTGCCGACCACCCCGATGATCCCGGGCCGGTCGTCGTTGCGGACGACGAGCAGGTGGGGGGCGGGCGGCATGTCGATGCCGTGGTCGTCGATCATCACGATGCGGGGCTCGGACCGGAGCCCGGCGAGGGTGCCGGCGATGGCGTGGCGGTCGCCCCGGATTGCGACGAGGTTGACGTGGTCGCGGGCCGACGCCGTCGTCGAGTGGCGCACGTCGAGCCCCCGTTCGGCGGCGATGCGGGGCGCGTTCACGTAGGTCACCGGCTCGGCGCTCACCCGGCCGAACACGCCCTTCAGCACGGCGAGGGTGAGGATCCTCGTGTCCCGGCCGGCGATGCCGCCGAGGAACTCGACGCTCAGCAGGTCGGGCACGCCCTCGTTGAGGCCGGCGAACAGGTCGCCGAGCCGCTCGGCGAGGGGCAGGAACGGCCGCACGAGCTCGTCGGCCGCCGCCGCCTGCACGTTGACGGCGAGCGGCACGAACTCGCCGGCCAGGGCCAGCGCCACCTGCTCGGCCACCGTCTCGCCCGCCTTGTCCTGGGCCTCCCGGGTGCTGGCCCCGAGGTGGGGGGTGACCACCACGCCGTCCAACCCGAACAGCGGCGACGCCGTGGTCGGCTCCTCGGCGAACACGTCGAGGGCGGCGCCGGCCACCCGCCCCTCGCGGATGGCCTCGGCCAGCGCCTCCTCGTCGACGATCCCGCCCCTCGCCACGTTCACGATCCGGATCCCGGGCTTGGCCCTGGCCAGCAGGTCCTTGCCGATCAGCCCGACCGTCTCGGGCGTCTTGGCCACGTGGACGGTCACGACGTCGGCCACCCGCACCAGCTCGTCGAGGGTCACCATGTCGACGTTCAGCTGGCGGGCCCGCTCGGGCGCCACGAACGGGTCGTGGGCCACCACCCGCATGCCGAAGGCCTGGGCCCGCTGGGCCACCAGCCGGCCGATGTTGCCGAGCCCGACGATGCCGAGCACCTTGTCGTTGAGCTCCATGCCCTCCCAGCGGGCCCGCTCCCACCGCCCGGCCACGAGGGCGGCGTGGGCCTGGGGCACGTTGCGGGCCTGGGCGAGGAGCAGGGCCATCGTGTGCTCGGCGGCGGAGAGGAGGTTCGACTGCGGGGCGTTGACGACGATCACGCCCCGGCGGGTGGCCTCGTCCACGTCGACGTTGTCGAGCCCGATCCCGGCCCGGGCGACGACGACGAGGTCGGGCGCGGCGGCGAGCACCTCAGCCGTCACCTGCGTGGCCGACCGGACGAGCAGGGCGTGCGCCGTGCGCACCTCGGCCAGCAGGTCGGCCGGCGACAGGTCGAGGCGCTCGACCACGTCGTGCCCCTCGCCCCGGAGGCGGTCGAGCCCCCGGTCGGCGATCTTCTCCGTGACGAGCACCCGGGCCATGCCCACATCGTGGCCGTTCGCGGCGGTCCGGCCAACCTCCGCGGTCAGGCGGCGACGGCGACGACGAGCACGAGGGCGACGACGAGGGCCACGACGACCAGCCAGGCCAGGCGCTGGACCCCCGTGACCTGCGCCTGGCCCGGCCGGGGCCCCTCCCCCGGTCGCCCCATCCACTCGAAGCGCGGCGGGCCGTAGCCGCCGGCCGCACCGGCAGCTCGCCCGGCCCTCGGCGTGCGCTCCGTCACACCTTCAGAGAGCGCGCCGGCCCCGGGCAGATACCTGCAAAACGGGCGGATCAGCCGAGGAGGCCGGCCAGACGGCGGAGGCCCTCGGCCAGGTCGTCGTCGCCCAGCGCGAACGAGAACCGGCCGTAGCCGGGCGCGCCGAACGCCTCGCCGGGCACGAACGCCACCCCGACCTCGTCCAGCACCACCTCGGCCAGCTCGAGGGTGGTGCCCGCCCGCCGGCCGGACGGGCCGAGCGGCCGGTCGAGGGCGGCGCCCAGGTTGGGGAAGGCGTAGAACGCCCCCTGGGGCTCGACGCAGCCGATCCCCTCGATCGAGGTGAGCAGCCGGCGGATGCGCTCGCCCCTGCGGGCGAAGGCGGCCCGCATCTCGCGGACGCCGTCGAGCGGGCCGGCCACGGCGGCGAGCGCCGCCCGCTGGCTGACGTTGGCGACGTTGGACGTGGAGTGGGACTGGAGGTTGGTCGCCGCCCTCGTCACCCCGGGCGGGGCGATCAGCCAGCCGACCCGCCAGCCCGTCATCGCGTACGTCTTGGCCACGCCGTTCAGGACCACGCACCGGGAGGCGAGGTCCGGCACGGCGACCGGCATCGACGTGAACCGGTGGTCGCCGAAGGTCAGGTGCTCGTAGATCTCGTCGGTCACGACCCAGACGCCCCGCTCGACGGCCCACCGGCCGATGGCCTCGACCTCCTCGGGCGGGTACACGGCGCCCGTCGGGTTGGACGGCGACACGAACACGAGCACCTTGGTGCGCGGGCTCCACGCCCGCTCCAGCTGGTCGACGGTGGCCCGGAAGCCGGTCGACTCGTCCGTCTCGACCAGCACCGTCCTGCCCCCGGCGAGGGCGACCGGCTCGGGGTAGGTCGTCCAGTACGGGCTGGGCAGGAGGACCTCGTCGCCGGGGTCGAGCAGGGTGAGGAACGTCGTGTAGACGGCGTGCTTGCCGCCGTTGGTCACGAGCACCTGGTCGGGGCCGACCTCGTAGCCGGAGTCGCGTAGGGTCTTGGCGGCGATCGCCTCACGCAGCTCGGGCAGGCCGGCGGTCGGCGAGTAGCGGTGGTTCCTCGGGTCCCGGCAGGCGGCGGCGGCCGCCTCCACGACGTGCGGTGGGGTCGGGAAGTCGGGCTCGCCGGCCCCGAACCCGATGACCGGCACCCCGGCGGCCACGAGCGCCTTGGCCCTGGCGTCGACGGCCAGGGTCGCCGACTCGTGGATCCCCGCCACGGCGCGGGAGACCGGGCTGGTGGGGCGCTCGGGCATCCCGCGATAGTGGCAGACGTGCGCGACGACCTCCCCGCCCTCCGCATCCCCGGCGACCTGCTCCCCCGCGACGGCCGGTTCGGGTCGGGCCCGTCGAAGGTGCGGCCGGCCCAGGTCGACGCGCTGGTCGCCGCCGCCACCACCTACCTCGGCACCAGCCACCGCCAGTCGCCCGTGCGCTCGCGGATCGGCGCCCTGCGCCGGGGCCTGGCCGAGCTGTTCTCGCTGCCCGACGGCTGGGAGGTCCTGCTCGGCAACGGCGGCACCACCCTGTTCTGGGACGCGGCCACCTTCCGGCTGATCGAGCGGCGCAGCCAGCACCTGTCCTTCGGCCAGTTCTCGGCCACGTTCGCGGCCGTGGCCCGGCTGGCGCCCCACCTCGACGCGCCCGAGGTGGTCGAGGCCCCGGTCGGCACGGCCCCGTCGCCCCACGCCACCGACGGCGTCGACCTCTACGCGCTGACCCACAACGAGACCTCGACGGGGGTGGCCGTCACCCCGCGCCGGCCGGCCGGCGCGGACGGCCTCGTCGCGGTCGACGCCACGAGCGCGGCCGGTGCGCTGCGGTGGGACCCCGCCGAGGTCGACGTCTACTACTTCGCGCCCCAGAAGGCGCTCGCCTCGGACGGCGGCCTGTGGCTGGCCGCCTGCTCCCCCGCCGCCGTCGAGCGCATCGAGCGCCTCGCCACCGAGCGCTGGTCCCCCGCCATCCTCGACCTGCGCCTCGCCCTCGACAGCTCCCGCCGGGACGAGACCCTGAACACGCCGGCGCTGGCCACCGTGCTGCTCGCCGCCGAGCAGGTCGACTGGCTCAACGCCAACGGCGGGCTCGAGTGGGCGGCGGCGCGGTGCGAGCGCTCGGCGGCGACCGTCTACGGCTGGGCCGAGGAGCGCCCGTGGGCCCGCCCGTTCGTCGCCGACCCGGCCCACCGCAGCCCGGTGGTCGCCACCGTCGACCTCGACGACGACGTGCCGGCCCTCACCGTCGCCGGCGTGCTCCGGGCCAACGGCGTGGTCGACACCGAGCCCTACCGCAAGCTCGGCCGCAACCAGCTCCGCATCGCCATGTTCCCGGCGATCGACCCCGACGACGTCGCCGCCCTCACCCGCTGCGTCGACTGGGTCGTGGGGGCGCTGCCGGGGTGACCCTCTAGGGTTCGGCCATGCCGACCCGGGACGAGGTGGTGGCCCAGCTGACCGGCCCTGGGGGGCCATTCGAGGTGGTCGAGGAGGACGTGGGCGGCGTCCGGATGAAGGTGTACCGGGAGCGGATGCGGTCGCTCCGGGAGGTCGCCGCGCTGGCCAGGGGCTACGGCGACCGGGAGTTCCTCGTCCACGGCGACCGGCGGCTCACCTATGCCGAGGCCCTCGACACGGTCGACGCCGTGTCCGCCGCGCTGCGCGACCGGTTCGGCGTGCGCCCGGGCGACCGGGTCGCCGTGCTCTCGGCCAACAACCCGGAGTGGTGCCTCACGTTCTGGGCGACGGTCAACCTCGGCGCCGTGCTCGTCGGACTCAACGGCTGGTGGAAGGCCGACGAGGTCGTCTACGGGCTCCAGGACTCCGGCGCCGTCGTGCTCGTGGCCGATCGCGACCGCTTCGCCCGCGTCGCCGACCGGCTCGGCGAGGCCCCCGCGCTGCGGGCGGTGTTCCTGGTCGACGGCGAGCCGCCGGCCGGCGACGACCGCGTCCACCGCTTCGCCGAGCTCGCCGCCGGCCCGGCGCCCGGCCCGCCGACCGAGCCGATCGGCGAGGACGACCCGGCCGTCATCTTCTACACGAGCGGGACCACCGGCCGGCCGAAGGGGGCGATCTCCACCCACCGGAGCATGATCGCCAACCTCCAGAACACGGTGTTCCTCACGCTCGTCAACGGGATGCTCTCCGGCGGCGACGGCGGCGGCCTGCCCACCGCGTCGCTGCTCACCTCGCCCCTGTTCCACGTGTCCGGCTGCCACTCCGGGCTCGTGGTCGGCACGCTGGCCGGCATCAAGCTGGTCATGCCGGTCGGGCGCTTCGACCCGGAGAAGGCGCTGCGGCTCATCCAGGACGAGCGGATCACGGTGTGGGCGACGGTCCCGACCATGGTGTGGCGGGTGTGCGAGCACCCGGCCGGCAGGGAGTACGACACGTCGACGGTCACCACCGTGGCCTTCGGGGGGTCGCCGTCGGCCGACGAGCTCCAGCGCAAGGTGCGGGCGACGTTCCCGAACGTCCGGACCACGAGCAACGCCTACGGGCTGACCGAGTCGTCCTCGGTGGCGACCGTCATCTCCGGGCAGGACGCGCTCGAGCGCCCGGCGTCGGTGGGCCGGCCGCTCCCGGTCGTCGACGTCCGCATCGCCGGGCCCGACGGGGAGCCGCTGCCGCCGGGGCGGACGGGCGAGGTGCTCATCAGGGGCCCGATCGTCATGCCCGGCTACTGGGGCAAGCCGGAGGCGACGGCGGCCACCGTCCGCGACGGCTGGCTCCACACCGGCGACCTCGGCCACCTCGACGGGGACGGGTTCCTCTACATCACCGACCGGGCCAAGGACATGATCATCAGGGGCGGCGAGAACGTCTACTGCGTCGAGATCGAGAACCGCCTCGTCGAGCACCCGGCCGTGGCCGACGCGGCCGTCGTCGGCGTGCCCCACCCCGAGCTCGGCGAGGAGGTCAAGGCGATCGTCCAGGTCGAGCCGGGGGCCGCGCTCACCGAGGGCGAGGTGCGGGACTGGGTGCGGGCGACGCTCGCCGACTTCAAGGTCCCGGCCCACGTCGAGCTCCGGGACGCGCCCCTGCCCCGCAACGCGTCCGGGAAGCTGCTGAAGGACGTGCTGCGGGGCAGGGGTCAGGTCAGCTTCGCCGAGACGATGTAGCGCCCCGGCGGCCGGCCGCCGCTAGAAGCGCGTGAACAACAGGTCGTTGTTCGGCGTCTGCGGCGTCTGGGTGACGATGTTCTTGGTCGTCCTCCGGAAGATGGCGTTGCGGACCTGCGCCGGCGTGGCCGTCGGGTTGGTCTGGAGGAACTGGGCGGCCACGCCGGCCGTGTGCGGGGTCGCCATCGACGTGCCGCTGATGCGGTTGCTGGCGTTGGCGCCGCCGATCCAGGCCGACGTGATGTTGACGCCGGGGGCGAACCAGTCGATGCAGGTGCCGTAGTTCGAGAACGACGCCGCCCGGTCCTGGATGTCGCTCGCGCCGATCGTCATCGCCTCGCCCACGCGGGCCGGCGACTGCGTGCAGGCGTCGAGCGGGAAGCCGAAGAACGGGTCGCCGTTGCCGGCCGCGATCGCGTAGGACACGCCGTCGGCGATCGAGTTGCGGACGGCCTGGTCGAGCACGTTGTCGGCCGAGCCACCGAGGCTCATGTTGGCGACGGCCGGCTCGCCGGGGTCGTGGTCGCCGGTGACCCAGTCGATGCCGGCGACGACCTGGGCGGTCGTGCCCGACCCGCCGCAGTCGAGGACGCGCACGGCCTTGATCGTCACGTTCTTGGCCACCCCGTACGTCGTGCCGCCGATGGTGCCGGCGACGTGGGTGCCGTGGCCGTGGCAGTCGTCGGCGGCGCCGCCGTCGATGGCGTCGAACCCGCTCGAGGCCCGGCCGCCGAAGTCGTTGTGGCCGGTGAACACGCCGGTGTCGATGACGTAGGCGGTGACGCCCGTGCCGTCGCTGTTCCACCGGTAGCGGTCGTTGAGCGGCAGGGCCTGCTGGTCGATGCGGTCGAGGCCCCAGCTCGGCGGGTTGGCCTGCTGCCCGCTGACCCGGAAGGTGTGGCTGGCCGACACCGAGGCGACGGCCGGGTCGGCCCGGAGGGCGGCCAGGCTGGCGTCGGGCACGACGGCGGCGTAGCCGTTCACCGCGTGCGAGTACGTGTAGCGCACCTCGGCGCCGAAGCGCCGGGCATGGTCGGCGGCGACGTCGGCCGACCGGGCCGAGGGCGCCCCCTTCAGCACGACGATCCACTCCGAGCCCCGGGCGGCGGCCGAGGCCGGCGCCGACGGTGCGAGGAGCAGCAGGGTGGCGGCGACGGCGAGCGTCGCCATGACGGCGACGGCGCGGGCCGTCGTGCGGCGGGCGGGGGCGGGGCGGGGCATCGTTCTCCTGGTGGCCGACGACGAGGGGCCCGCCGCTCGAGTGCGGCGGGCCCCGGATCGTACGTCAGTCGGCACCCGTCGTGACGGGTGCGTCATCGAGCGTCAGAGGTTGGTGAAGAGCAGGTCGTTGTTGGCCGAGCTCGTGCCCGTGACGATGTCCTTCGTGGTCAGCCCGGCGATGCCGGCCGCGACCTGCGCGGGAGTGGCCGTCGGGTTCACCTGGAGGTAGAGGGCGGCGACGCCCGCGGTGTGCGGCGAGGCCATCGAGGTGCCGCTCATCGTGGCGCTCGAGTTCGGCAGCAGGATGCCGGCCGACACGATGTCCACGCCGGGGGCGAACCAGTCGACGCAGGCCCCGTTGTTCGACCACGAGGCGGCGCGGTCGTTGCGGTCCGAGGCGCCGATCGTCATCGCCTCGCCCACCCGGGCCGGGGAGACGGTGCAGGAGTCGACCGGGTTGCCGAAGTCGTCGCCGTTGCCGGCGGCGACGGCGTAGGCGACGCCGTCGGCGATCGAGTTGCGCACGGCGGTGTCGAGGGCGGCGTTGGCCCCGCCGCCGAGGCTCATGTTGGCCACGGCGCGCTCACCGGGGTCGTGGTCCCGCGTCACCCAGTCGACGCCGGCGATCACGCCGGAGGTCGACCCGGTGCCGGCGCAGCTGAGCACCCGCACGGCGACGAGGCGCACGCCCTTGGCGACGCCGTACTTCGTGCCGCCCACGGTGCCGGCCACGTGGGTGCCGTGCCCGTGGCAGTCCTCGGCGTTGCCGCCGGGGATGACGGCGTCGTAGCCGGTGACGGCCCGGCCGCCGAAGTCGCTGTGGGCCTTGTAGATGCCGGTGTCGATGATGTAGGCGTTCACGCCCGACCCGGTGGCGGTGTGGGTGTACGCGCCGTTGAGCGGCAGGGACCGCTGGTCGATGCGGTCGAGGCCCCAGCTCGGCGGGTTGGTCTGGGTGGTGCTGACCCTGACCGGCGTGTCGGGGGCGACGAAGGCCACGGCGGGGTCGTTGCGCAGCGCGCTCAGCGCCGCGTTCGGCACGACGGCGGCGTAGCCGTTCAGGGCGGCCGAGTACGTGTTCGTCACCTGGAGGCCGAACCGGCGGGCGTGGTCGGCGGCGACGTCGGCCGACCGGGCCGAGGGGGCGCCGTCCAGGACGACGATCCACCGCGACGCGGCCGGGGCCGAGCTCGCCGGGGAGGCGGTGGCGAACAGGGCGGCGGCCAGCGCGACCGCGGCGATCAGCAGGACGGCGAGCCGGCGCAGCGGACGCCGGCCGGCGCGGGAGTCGGGCATGGAGGGTCTCCTCGTCGTTGAGGGGGGGTGTGACCAATGTTACAGGTACCCGCCGCGATCGACACCTGAACGTCACAAACTTGTTTCAGAGACGCGACGAGGGGCCGGCCGCTGGGGCCGGCCCCTCGAGAGCCGCTTCCGGTCGGGCGTCGCCCGATCAGAGGTTCGTGAACAGCAGGTCGTTGTTGGGGGTGTCGGGGTCGTTGATGATGTTCTTGGTCGTCAGGTTGAACAGCGCGCTGCGCACCGTCGACGGCGACGCCGACGGGTTGCTCTGCAGGTACTGGGCGGCCACGCCGGCCGTGTGCGGCGAGGCCATCGAGGTGCCGCTGATCGTGTTGCTCGCCGTGCTGCTGCCGATCCACGCCGAGGTGATGTTCACGCCGGGGGCGAACCAGTCGACGCAGGTGCCCCAGTTGGTGAACGAGGCGTAGCGGTCGCTGCTGTCGCTGGCGGCGACGGTGATGGCGGCGCTCACCCGGGCGGGCGAGTAGTTGCAGGCGTTCGCCGCGCTGTTGCCGGCGGCGACGACGACGGTCACGCCGTCGCTGATGGCCCGGCTGACGGCCGCGTCGATCGTGCTGTTGGCCGAGCCGCCGAGGCTCATGTTGGCGACGGCGGGGGCGCCGGCGGTGTGGTTGCCGGTGACCCAGTCGAGGCCGGCCACGATCTGGGCGGTCGTGCCGCTGCCCTGGCAGTTGAGGACCCGGACGGCGACGAGCCGGACCTGCTTGGCGACGCCGTAGGTGTTGCCGCCCACCGTGCCGGCCACGTGGGTGCCGTGGCCGTGGCAGTCGTCGGCGGTGCCGCCGTCGATGGCGTCGTAGCCGCTGACGGCCCGCCCGGGAGAGAAGTCGCTGTGGCCGAAGTTGATGCCGGTGTCGACGATGTAGGCGGTCACGCCCGACCCGGTCCGCGTGTAGGTGTACGACCCCGACAGCGGAAGGCTCCGCTGGTCGATCCGGTCGAGGCCCCACGACGGCGGGTTGAACTGCGTGGTCTGGATCCGGAACGTGGCGTCGCGCTCGACGTAGGCGACGGCCGGGTCCTTGCGGAGCTGGGCGACCCGGGCGTCGGAGATCGAGGCGGCGTAGCCGTTCAGGGCGTGGGAGTAGGTGAACTTCACGTCCACGCCGTAGCGGGCCGCGTGATCGGCGGCGACGCTGGCGGAGCGGGCGCTCGGCTCACCCTTCAGCACGACGATGTAGTCGTGCCGGGCGGTGCCGGCCGAGGCCGAGGGGGAGAGGGCGGCGAACATGGTCGCCACCACGGCCAGCACGGTCAGGGCGGCGGCGAGGGCCCGCCGCCCCTCGAGGGGACGGTGCATCGATCCTCCACGTTGAGGGGTTGGAGAGGGAGGGGATGTGCTGCCTGGTTCCGCCTGGTGGTTCCCGCCCGGAACCACCACCACCCGCATGGCTGATCTCACTGTATGTCACATTGTGACGGCAAACACAAGACCGTGGCGCCGAAAAGTTTCGGCGCCACGGTCCCGATGTGTCAGAAGTTGGTGAACAGCAGGTCGTTGTTGGCGGTCCGGCTGTCGGGGATGGCGTCCTTGGTCGTGAGCGACCGCAGGGCCGACTCCACCTGGGCCGGCGAGGCCGACGGGCTGGTCTGCAGGTAGAGGGCGGCGACCCCCGCCGTGTGGGGCGAGGCCATCGACGTGCCGCTGATGGTCTTCGACGCCGTGGTGCTGCCCTTCCACGCCGAGGTGATGTTCACGCCGGGCGCGTACCAGTCGACGCACGAGCCGAAGTTCGTGAACGACGCCGGCCGGTCGCTGATGTCGCTCGCCGCGATCGTCAGCGCGGAGGGGGTGCGGGCCGGCGACTGGGTGCAGGCGTCGGCCGTGCTGTTGCCGGCGGCGACGGCGAAGGTCACGCCGTCGGCGACGGCCCGGGCGACGGCGTCGTCGACCGCGCTGTTGGCGGCCCCGCCGAGGCTCATGTTGGCGACGGCCGGCGCGCCGGCCGCGTGGTTGCCGGCGACCCAGTCGATGCCGGCGATGACGCCGCTCCAGGAGCCGCTGCCCGAGCAGTTCAGGACCCGGACGGCGACGAGCCGGACGCTCTTGGCCACGCCGTAGCGGGTGCCGCCGACGGTGCCGGACACGTGGCTGCCGTGCCCGTTGCAGTCCGTGCCGTCGCCGCCGAAGGCGTCGAAGCCGAACACGGCCCGGCCGCCGAAGTCGGTGTGCGCGTAGTTGATGCCGGTGTCGAGGAGGTAGGCGGTGACGCCGGCGCCCGTCGAGGTGTACGTGTACGACGAGCTGAGCGGCAGGGTCCGCTGGTCGATGCGGTCGAGCCCCCACGACGGCGGGTTCGACTGGGTGGTCGTGGCGTACGCGGTGCCGTCACGCACGACGGCGGCGACGGCCGGGTCCCGGCGGAGCTGGGCGATCCGGGCGTCGGGGACGACGGCGGCGTAGCCGTTCAGCGCGTGCGCGTACGTGTAGCGCACCTCGGCGCCGTAGCGGGCCGCGTGCTGCGAGGCGACGGCGGCCGACCGGGCGCTGGGCTCGCCCTTCAGGACGACGATCCAGGCCGAACGGCCGGTCGACGCCGCTGACGCCGGCGAGGTGCCGGAGGCGAGGAACGTGCCCACCACGAGGGCGAGCAGGGCGACGAGCGCGGCGAGGGACCGCCGACGCCGGGGCATCTTGAACATGCGTCCTCCGATGGAGGTTGAGGGAGGGTGGAGGTACCGCCTCGGTGATCTCGGCGCCGCCCCGCCGGTCACCACCGCCCGCATGGCACCAGTCACGGTATGCCACCGCGTGACGGATGCCACACGCGGATTTTCAGAAGTTCGTGAACAGCAGGTCGTTGTTCGGGAGCGTGGAGGGCTGGACGACGTCCTTGGTCGTCGCTGCCCGGATGGCCGACTGCACGGTCGCCGGGCTGGCCGTCGGGTGGCCCTGGAGGTACTGCGCGGCGACGCCGGTCGTGTGGGCCGCCGACATCGAGCTCCCGCTCAGGGTCGCCGTCCCGCCGTTGAGCCAGGTCGACGTGATGCTGACGCCAGGCGCGTACCAGTCGACGCAGGTGCCGGTGTTGGTCGACGAGCTGGCCCGGTCCTGCTGGTCGGTGGCGCCGGTGGTCATGGCCGCCGTCACACGCGCCGGGGAGAAGTTGCAGGCGTCGCTGGCGCTGCCGCCGGCGGCGACGGAGACCGACACGCCGTCGGAGATCACCCGCCGGACGGCGTCGTCCATCGTCGTGCTGGCCGGCCCGCCGAGGCTCAGGTTGGCCACCGCCGGCGCACCGGCCGCGTGGTTGCCGACGATCCAGTCGAGGCCGGCGACGACCTGCGAGGTCGATCCGCTGCCCTGGCAGTTGAGGACCCGGACGGCGACCAGCCGGACCTGCTTGGCCACCCCCCACGAGGCCGTTCCGACGGTCCCGGCGATGTGGGTGCCGTGGCCGTTGCAGTCGTCGGCCGTGCCGCCGTCGACGGCGTCGTAGCCGCTCACCGCCCGGCCGCCGAACTGCGGGTGGCCGAAGGCGATGCCGGTGTCGACGACGTACGCCGTGACCCCCGAGCCGGTCGAGACCCAGAAGCTGTACGTGCCGTCGAGGGGCAGGTAGCGCTGGTCGATGCGGTCGAGGTTCCACGGCACCGCCGTGCGGGCCCCGGTGGCGCGGACGACGCCGTCCCGCTCCACCGACGCCACGGCCGGGTCGCGGCGGAGCTCGGCCAGCCGGCCGACGGGGACCGACGCCGCGTAGCCGGCCACCGCGTGCCGGTAGACGAAGCGCACCTGCGCGCCGTAGCGGGCGGCATGGTCGGCGGCCGTCGCCCCCGACGTCGCCGTGCCGGTCCGCAACCGGACGATGACGTCCTGGCGGGCGCCGGCGGCGGCGGGGGCGGGAGCGGCCGTCAGCAGCCCGGCGACGAGGAGGGTGGCTGCGAGCCCCGCGAGCCGCGGGGCCGACGCCAGGCGTCGGAGCATGAGCACCTGCCTTCCTGGCCGGCGGTCGCCCCGCCGGTCCGCCGTGATCCTGCCCGCGCGCGGAGCACTCTACTGCGCGCCCCGCGTGGTTGTCACGAGACCAGCAGGGTCACGTCCGCGCCGGCCGGGTCGCCGTCGTAGACCAGCTCGCCGTCGCGGATGCCGAGGCACCGCGCCGCCCGGCCGGTGAAGGCGAGGTGATGGGTGGACACGATCACGCCGGCCCCGCCGGCCGCCGCCTCCTCGACCAGGCCGACGAGCGCCTCCCGGCCCGGCTCGTCCAGCCCGACGAAGGGCTCGTCCACCAGCAGGACCGAGAACGGGCGGACGAAGCCGACGGCGATCGCCGCCTTCTGGCGCAGGCCCCGGCTGAACCGGGACGGGAGGTCGTCGACCCGGCCGGACAGGCCGAGGCGGGCCACGAGGTCGCGGGCCCGCCCCTCCCAGTCCTCCACGCCGTGCAGCCGGGCGACGTACTCGAGGTGCTCCCACACGCTGAGGTCGTCGTAGAGCACCGGCGTGTCGGGGAGGAACGAGGTGGCCGCCCTGGCCGCCGGCGAGCCGACCGGCTCCCCCACCACCCTCGCCCGGCCCTCGCTCGGCTCGAGCAGCCCGGCGCACATGCGCAGCAGGGTCGTCTTGCCCGACCCGTTCGGGCCGACCAGCACAGCCAGGGTCCCGGCCCGGAGGTCGAGGCTGACCGGGGCGACGGCCAGGTCGTCGCCGTAGCTGCGGGACAGCCCCCGCAGCTGGAGCACCTTCTCGGTCATCCGGTCTGGGCCTCCATGAGCGCGGCGAACGAGCGGCGGCGGCCGTCGTCGGCGATCCTGACCCGCAGCCAGACGACGGCGGGGGCGGCGAGCAGCAGGGCGCCGAGCCCGCCGAAGCCGGCGGCCGCGGCCGGGGCCGTCCCGAGGCCGGCCGCCCCCCTGGCCAGCAGCACCGGGGCGGTGACGGCGGCGACCGCCAGCGCCGGCGGCCAGGCGATGCGGAGGACGACGAGGCTGCCGAGCATCTCCGGCTGGGCGACGGCCAGCGCCGACGGGTCGCCCTCCTGGCCGCCGAGGACGACGGTGGCGGCGGCGGCCACGGCGACGGCCACCGCGCCGGGCACGAGCGCCGGCCCGGCCACCTCGGCCACCGTCACCGGCGACCCGCCGACCGTCGCCACACCCGCGGCGACGGCGCCGGCCACGGCCATGACGAGCGAGGGCACGACCAGGTGCCAGAGCGAGAGCACGCCGACGGGGACGGGGAAGGTCGCCGTCAGCCCCGGGTGGTCGGCCTCCTGGGCCAGCGCCTCGACGGCGTCGAGGCCGGCGGCGTAGAGGGCGAGCCCGGCCACGACGACGAGCGGGGTCGTCCCCGACCACGCGCCGCGGACGGCGAGGCCGGCGACGGCGGCGAGCAGGACGACGCGGACGAGGCGGACCCCGGGCCAGCGGACCAGGCCCTGGAGGCCGCGCCGGCACACCGGGAGCCGGCCGCCGAGGCTCGGCACGGGCGCCCAGGGCCGGCGGCGGGGACGCTCCTGGAGGAGCTGGCGGCGGAGCACGACCGCCGTCCGCACGTCCTGGAGGGTGACGGCGAAGCGGAGCTGGCGGACGAGGTTGGTGCGGCGGGCGGCCGCCTCGAGCGACGTGCGGCCGACGAGGAGGAGGCCGAGGGCGAGGGGCACGGCGCCGACGGCGACCGCCCCGGCCCCGGCCCACGACTCGACCAACGGGGCCAGCGCCAGCCGGCCGGCCAGCGAGAACGGCGAGGTGTCGGGCCCGACCACGTCGGCTAACGCCCACCCGAGGCAGCCGGCGACGACGGCGCCGGCGCCCACCGGGTGCAGCCGGGCGCCGGACACGACGAGGGCCACGCCGACGGCGCCGGCCGCGGTGACCACGCCGGTCGCCGCGCCGGCCGCGGCCCAGGCGGCGGCCTCGCCCGGCAGCCGGTGCGAGGCCACCTCGCCGGCGACGGCGCCGACCACCGCGCCGGCGAAGGCGGCGAAGCGGGCCAGGCGGACGGCCTGCCGGCGCAGCACGGCGCCCCGGTCGACCGGCGCCATCAGCACGTGGTGGACGTCGGGGGCCGACAGCGACAGCGGCCCGCCGACCCGGCCCGACCGCGCCCCGGCGGCCAGGGCGAGGGCCACGACGAGGCCGACGACGGCCGGCCCGTCGGCCCGCACCGACGCGAGGCCCGTCCCCCGCACCTCGGCGTCGCCGACCACCGAGGAGGCCACGACGACCGCGATCCCGCTCCCGATCGCCGTCAGGTAGGCGCGGTAGAGCGCGTCGATCCAGTGGACCTCCTCGACGCGGTGGCGGCGGCGGGCGGCCCGCAGGTCGCGCACGGCGGCAGCCGGGACAGCCATGGGCGCCACCCTAGGAGCCGTCCGCGTCGCGCTCGGGCGCGGTTCCGGGCCAAGATGGGGCCGCCGTGCTCCGCCGACGCCACCACCACAGCAAGCCGCCTCGTCCGACGCGGCGGGCATCGGAGTTCGCCGACGCGGCCGCCCGCCTCGGCCTCCAGTTCACGGTGGTCGACCACTTCCACCTCGACCGGCTGCCGTTCGCCTTCCTGCGGGTGCACGAGGTCCGCCAGGTCGGCAACACCGCCTGGGGCACGGTCGGGGGGATGAGCGTGTGGGCCTTCGACGTGTGGCTGCGCCGGCGCCTGGGCGGCGCCCCCGACCTCACCTGCGTCGCCACCGTCGTCACCGCCGGCTTCCCCGGCCTCGCCGTGGTCGGCACCGAGGCGACCCCGGGCACCGACGCGCTGGAGGACATCGGCTACCGGCCGGTCGCCGCGCCCGGCGCCCTCGCCGACCGCTTCGACGTGTTCTCGGTGGACCAGGAGTTCGCCGCCGACTTCCTCCGCCCCGAGATGGCCGCCTGGCTGGCCGAGGGCGACGGGCACGACCGCTACGAGACGGCCGGGCCCTACCTGCTCATGGCCGTGCCGCCGGCGCCGGGCGAGGACCTCGCCGGCCTGCTCGACCACCTCCAGGACTTCCGGGGCCACCTCGCCCCCGGCCTCGCCGCCCGCTACCCGCCCCAGGCGAGCGCCGGCGGCGACCACCGCCGCTAGCCGCCGCTCACGTCCTGGGGCCTCGCCCGGCCGGCGGCGATCCAGGGCATCATCCGGCGCAGGTCGGCGCCCACGCGCTCGATCGGGTGCTCCCGCCCGGCCGCCCGCAGCTCCTCGAAGCGGGCCCTGCCGGCCCGGCTCTCGGCCAGCCACTCCTCGGCGAACGCGCCGCTGCGGACCTCGTCGAGGACCCGGCGCATCTCGGCCCGCACCCGGTCGTCCACGATGCGCGGCCCCCGCGTGAGGTCGCCGTACTCGGCCGTGTCGGAGATCGAGTACCGCATCCCCGACAGGCCGCCCTCGTAGAGCAGGTCGACGATCAGCTTCAGCTCGTGGAGGCACTCGAAGTAGGCCGACTCCGGCTGGTAGCCGGCGTCGACGAGCGTCTCGAACCCGGCCTGCACGAGCGCGGTCAGCCCGCCGCACAGCACGACCTGCTCGCCGAACAGGTCGGTCTCGGTCTCCTCCTCGAACGTGGTGCGCAGCACGCCGGCCCTCGTGGCCCCGATGGCGTCGGCGTAGGCGAGGCCGAGGGCGTCGGCCCGCCCGGAGGCGTCCTGGGCGACGGCCAGCAGCGCCGGCACCCCGCCGCCCTCGGTGTAGGTCCGGCGCACGAGGTGGCCCGGCCCCTTCGGGGCGACCATGGCGACGTCGACGCCGGGCGGCGGGGCGATGCAGCCGAACCGCACGTTGAACCCGTGGGCGAAGAACAGGGCGTCGCCCTCGCCGAGGTGGGGCGCGATCGACTCGGCGAACACCGAGGCCTGCTCGGTGTCGGGCAGCAGGAGGACGACGAGGTCGGCCTCGGCGGCGGCGTCGGCCACCGGGAGGACGGTGAGCCCCTCGGCCTCGGCCTTGGGCCGCGACGACGACCCCTCCCGCAGCCCGACCCGCACGTCCACGCCCGAGTCCCGCAGGTTCAGCGCGTGGGCGTGGCCCTGGGACCCGTAGCCGACGACCGCCACCCGGCGGCCGTCGAGGAAGGACCGGTCGGCGTCCCGCTCGTACAGCACCTGGGCGCTCACGCCGTCCTCCCCTGCACGCGGCGCATCCTGGACGGGGCGGTGCGCTCCAGCCGGGGCAGGGCCACCCGGCCGGTCCGCTGGAGCTCGACGATGCCGTACGGGCGCAACAGGTCCTCCACGTGGTCGACGGTCTCGGGGGTGCCCTCGACGGACACGGTCATGGCCTCGAAGCCCACGTCGAGGATGCGGCCGCCGAAGACCTGGACGAGCTCGATGATCTGGCTCCGCCCGGCCGGCTCGGCCCGCACGGTGGCGAGCAGCAGCTCCCGCTCGACGGCCGCGTCGTGGGCCAGCTCGCTGATCTTCACGACGTGGATCAGCTTGAACAGCTGCTTCACGATCTGCTCGAGCGGGGCCGACTCGACGTCGACGACGATCGTGATCCGGCTGAAGCGGGGGTCGTCGGTCGGCGCCACGGCCAGGGACTCGATGTTGTAGCCCCGCCGGGAGAAGAGGCCGGCGACGTGGGCGAGCACGCCGGCCTTGTTCTCCACGAGCACGACCAGGGTGTGGTGCTGGGGCCCGCTCACCAGCCCCCCTCCCCGGCCGCCGGGTCGGTCACGATGTCGTCGTTCGAGTGGCCGGCCGGCACCATCGGGTACACCTTCTCCCTGCTGTCGGTGCGGAAGTCGACGACCACCGGCCGGTCGTCGACCGAGTTGGCCTTCTCGATGGCCGGCAGCACCTCCTCGGGGGACTCCACCCGCAGGCCGACACAGCCCATGGCCTCGGCCCAGAGCTTGTAGTCGGGCAGGTCGGGCGACAGGTACACCTCGCTGTAGCGCTCGTCGTAGAACATCTCCTGCCACTGGCGGACCATCCCCAGGTAGGCGTTGTTGAGGATGGCGATCTTCACGGGGATGCGCTCGGAGCGGGCCGTCACCAGCTCCTGGGCGGTCATCTGGAAGCAGCCGTCGCCGTCGACGGCCCACACCGTGCGGTCGGGGCGGCCGACCTTGGCGCCGATGGCGGCGGGGACGGCGAAGCCCATCGTCCCGAGGCCGCCGGACGTGACGAAGGAGTAGGGCTCGGTGCAGCGCCAGTACTGGCTGGCCCACATCTGGTGCTGGCCGACGCCGGTGGCGAGGATCGTGCCGTCCGGTGCGGCGTCCCGCAGCTGCTCGAGCACGAACTGGGGCTTCAGGGCGTCGCCCGGCTCCGACGGCGTGTACGAGAGCGGGTGCTCGCGCTGCCAGGCCCGCACCCGGGCGACCCACGGGGCCCGGTCGGCCTGCCCGCCGGCCCGCTCGGCCGCGGCCCGGACGGCCCTCACCAGGTCCTCGATGACGAGCCGGCAGTCGCCGACGATGGGCACGTCGGGCCGGCGCACCTTGCCGAGCTCGGCCGGGTCCACGTCCACGTGGACGACCTTGGCCTCCGGCGCGAACGCCGACACCTTGCCGGTCACCCGGTCGTCGAAGCGGCTGCCCAGGGCGACGAGCAGGTCGGCCCGCTGCATGGCGGTGACGGCGGTGTAGTTGCCGTGCATGCCCGGCATGCCGAGGGCGAGCGGGTGGTCGTCGGGGAAGGCGCCCCTCGCCATGAGGGTGGTGACGACCGGGATGCCGGTCAGCTCGACGAGCTCGCGGAGCGCGTCGGCCGCCCTGGCCTTGAGGATGCCGCCACCGGCGTAGATCACCGGCCGCTCGGCCCGCACGATCAGCTCGGCCGCCTCCTTCACCTTCTTCGGGTGGCCCTTCGTCGTCGGGCGGTAGCCGGGCAGCCCGGCGCTCACCTCGTCCTCGGTCGGCCAGTACCAGTCCATCGCCGAGCGGGGGTTGCGGGGGTCCACGACGTCCTTCGGGATGTCGAGCAGCACCGGGCCGGGACGGCCCGTCGTGGCGATGTGGAACGCCTCCCGCACGGCCCGGGGGATGTCCTCGGCCGAGGTGACGAGCTCGTTGTGCTTGGTGACCGAGCGGGTGATGCCGGTCGTGTCGCACTCCTGGAAGGCGTCGGTGCCGACCGCCGACAGCGGCACCTGGCCGGTGATCACGACCATCGGGATGGAGTCCATGTACGCGTCGCAGAGCGGGGTGACGACGTTGGTGGCCGCCGGCCCGCTCGTCACCATGGCCACGCCGGGCCGCCCGGTGGCGTGGGCGTAGCCCTCGGCCATGTGCCCGGCGCCCTGCTCGTGGCGCACGAGGATGTGGCGGAGGGGCGAGTCGATGAGCGGGTCGTACACGGGGAGGATGGCGCCGCCGGGGAGGCCGAACACGACCTCCACGCCTTCCAGCTCGAGGCTGCGGATGAGGGCCTGGCCCCCGTTGAGGACCTCGGACGTTGGCATGGGCTCGCTTCCTGGGACGGGTCCGAAAACTGCAACGACCTCCCGTCTGGGAGGTCGGCGGTGCGCACGCGGGCGTGGAGGGCTGGCGTGCGCTACGGAATGGCTACGAGGAGGGCTCGGCGGGACATGGCGGCGGCATGGTCGCACACCGGGGGCGGCGCGGCAAGGCGACCCGGGACGATGCGCCCCAGAGGGACAGACGCTAATGGACCAGCAACGTTGCGCGTTCGGGTCGGCACGGCGTGCGTTGACGTTCGGGACGGTCGCGAAGTACCTTGGCCGGCCGGGGATCCGTCCGAGGGGGACGGCGTGGCGGTTGAGGCGGGAACATCGTGCCGATCGTGTCCGCCGTCGTGGAGACGGCAACCACCGGGCTGAGGGGCTACGTCGTCGTCGACTCGCTGGTCGGCGGCCGGGCGATGGGCGGGACGAGGATGACGCCGACGGTGTCGCCGCGCGAGCTCGCCGGCCTCGCCCGGCAGATGACCCTGAAGCTGGCGCTCGCCGGCCTGCCCATCGGCGGGGCCAAGGCCGGCATCGTCGCCGCCCACACCACCGGCAGCCAGCGTGAGGCCCAGGTCCGCAGCTTCGGCCGGGCCGTCGCCCCGTTGCTGCACGGCGGCGTCTACCTCGGCACCGACCAGGGCGTGACCTACAGCGACCGGGCGGCGATGTTCGACGCCGCCGGGTACCGCATCGAGTCCACCGACCCGGGCCGGCGCCTGCCGTGCACCTGGGCCGACCTCTGGGACCGCTGCGCCGGGGTGACCGGGCACGGCGTGGCCGAGGCGGCCATGGTCGCCGTCGAGCAGCTGGGCCTCGCCGCCGGCCGGCCGCCCCGGGTCGCCATCCAGGGCTTCGGCACGGTCGGCCGGGGCACCGCCAAGCGGCTCGCCGCCGCCGGCTACCGCATCGTGGGCGTGGCCGACCACCTCGGCACGCTCTCCGCCCCGGGCGGCCTCCCCCTCGACACGATCCTCGCCGCCACCGACAAGGCCGGCACGATCGACCGCTCGCTCGTCCCCCGCGACGTCCTGCGGTCGAGCGCGCCCGACGCCTGGCTCGACGTGGACGCCGACGTGCTCGTCCTCGCCGCCGTCGGCCACGCCGTGCGGGCCGACAACGTCGCCAGGGTGCGGGCCGCGGTCGTCGTCGAGGGGGCCAACGAGCCCTGCACCGACGAGGCCATCGCCGCGCTCGCCGTCCTCGGCGTGCCCGTCGTCCCCGGCATCGTCGCCAACTGCGGCGGCGCCATGGTCACCGGCCTCGTCCTCACCGGCGGCGTGCCCGCCACCGACGAGGCCGCCCTCCTGTGCGCGTGGCTCCACGACCGGGTGGCCACCCACGTGCGCGGCGTGCTCCTGGACCTGTTCGAGGTGTCCAGGGGCGACGGGCGGTCCCTGCCCGACCTCGCCGTCCACATGGCCGAGGAGCGGGCCATCGCGGCCACCGCCGGGCCGGGCGCCACCCCGACCACCGAGCCGGCCGAGCCGGCCACCCTCACGTCACTGTCCACCGTTCCGACGACGCCGTCCATCTGAGGAGGGACCCACCCCGATGACCATCGACCAGGCCCGCAAGCCGACCGTCCGGACCATCCGCGACGAGAACGAGGAGCACCTCGCTCCCAACCTCGACCACGCCCCCGTCGGCAAGCCGTCGGACCGGTTGTCCGACCCGCAGCCGCCGGAGCTGTCCCCGGACGCGTTCCTCGACGAGCTGACGAACCACGTCGTCACCTCCGCGGCCGCCAACATCGGCCCGTTCTACGAGCGGCTGATCGCGGGCCAGCTGTCCCTCGAGCAGGTCCAGGAGTGGGTGAAGCAGTGGTACATCGACGCGAGGACGTTCCCGTCGGTGATCGCCCAGATCTGCGCCAACTGCACCTACTTCTACGACGCCCGCCAGTTCATGGGCGCCAACCTGGCCGAGGAGCTGGGCGAGTTCGACCCCGCCCGCGAGCACCCGGTCACCGTCCGCCAGCTGGCGAGGGCCCTCGGCGTGACCGACGAGGAGCTCGAGTTCGCCGAGCCGTTCCCCGAGACCCTGCTCTACGTCGAGTACCGCCAGCACCTCGTGCGCGACTACCACTGGCTGGAGGCCCTGGCCGCCGGCAGCTTCGCCATCGAGGTCACCATCCCGGGCCGCTTCCGCAAGGTCGCCGCGACCCTGCGCGAGCAGTTCGACCTCGACGACGTCGCCCTCGAGGTGTTCCGCATCCACGCCGGCGACGAGCGGCTCGAGAACGACTACGGCGGCGACGACAAGCACGCCGGCGAGGCCGTCAACCTGCTGAAGAAGTACGCGGTCACCGCCGAGATGCAGCAGCGGGTGCGGCTTGCCGTCTGGCGCTCCATCGAGGCTCGTAAGGTGTACCAGTGGGGCCTGTTCAGGGAGATCGTCCTGAAGCGGGATCCGGCCTGGTCGCAGCTGATCGCCACGCCGGGCAAGGTCGCCGTCGGCTGAGGCCGCGGACCGAGG
>DASWMK010000243.1 GCA_036399815.1 Acidimicrobiales bacterium | reverse complement strand
CACGCGCCAGGGCACCCTGGGCCCGACGGCCTCGGCCGCCGCCGTCATCGCCCGCCACGACGTGAACAGCGCCAGCGTCCGGCCGCCGGCAGCCCGCATCAGGGCCTCGAGCTCGTCGTGCATCGCCGCCTCGTATGCCGGGTTCCGCGGGTCGGGGAGGTCGAGGGCGCAGTACAGGAGGGCGTGCTCGGCGTAGTCGAACGGGCTGCCGACGTCGAGCTCGGTGACGCGGTCGGCCTCGATCCCGACGCGGACCGGCAGCAACGGCGGGATCGTGGCGCTGGTGAGGACCGGCGTGACGCGCTCCCAGGCGGGGGCGAGGGCGGCGGCGACGTCGACGGGCGCGACCCGCAGGGTCGGCGCCGCGTCCGGGCCCTCCACCCAGGCGACGGCCTCGGGCGGCACGTCCGCCAGCGCGTCGAGGTCCTCGACCAGCGCGGTGGCGAGCTTCTGGGCGCGGGAGCGGCGGGCGACGACGTCGGGGGCGTCGCTGTCGACGTTGCGCAGGACGGCGGCCGCCCGGTCGACCCGGCCCCTGGCGAGGGTGAGCGGGGCGGCGAGGTCGGCGGCGAGCGACCCCCTGACCCGGCGCCCGACGGCGTCGGCCAGCACGGCGCCCAGGGCCTCGCCCGCGCCCGTCAGCCCGTCGACCAGCTCGTCGTCGGCGATCACCCGGCGGACGGCGGCGGCCAGGGCCGCGAACCGGCCGGCGCCGAGGTCGACCCCGAACGTGGCCGAGACGACGTCCTCCAACGCGTGCGCCTCGTCGATCACCACCACGTCGTGCTCGGGGAGGAGCCCGCCGCCCGCGGCCAGGTCGAGTCCGTAGAGGTGGGTGTTGACGACGACCACGTCGGCGGCCTCGGCCCTCGCCCTGGCCGCCTCCGCGAAGCACGCCTCCCCGCTCGGGCAGCGGGCCGCGCCCGGGCACTCCCTGGCCCCGACCGACACGGCCGCCCACGCCTTGGCGCTCGGCTCCTCGGGGAGCCCGGCCCGGTCGCCGTCGGCGGTGGTCGCCGCCCAGGCGACGAGGCGGGCGACCTCGTCGCGGTGCGACCGGCTGCCGAGCCCGAGCTCGAGCTGCTCCTCGGCCGTCGACAGCTCGCGGACCCGCTGCAAGCAGACGTAGTTGGACCGGCCCTTCAGCACGGCGTGCTCGAACGGCCGGTCGAGGTGCTCGGCGACGAACGGCAGGTCCTTGCCGGCCAACTGGTCCTGGAGGGCCTTGGTGGCGGTGGCGACGACCACCCGGCGGCCGGACAGCGCGGCGGGCACGAGGTAGGCGAGCGACTTGCCCGTCCCCGTGCCGGCCTGGACGACGAGCGGGCGGCGCTCCTCGACGGCCCGGGCGACGGCGGCGGCCATCGACACCTGCCCCGGCCGGTCCTCGGCCGCGGGCAGGGCGCCGGTCACCCGGGCGAGGGCGCCGGCGACGTCGGTGGTCGTGGTCGTCACCGCCGACGACCGTACCGGGGCGGCGGGGAGCAGGAGGCGGACCCGTCACCGCGGAAGTAGCGGGCGTGACACCCCCGCCCACCTTCGACCGCCGCCGCTTCCTCGCCGGCGCGGCCGGCGCCGCGGGCGCCGTGCTGCTCGGCCGGGAGGCGGCCGCCGCGCCGCTCGCGCTGCCCGACCCCGACGCGTCCGGCGTCGACCACGTCGTCCTCGTGATGATGGAGAACCGGTCCTTCGACCACCTCTTCGGCTGGGTGCCGGGGGCGAGGGGGCGCCAGGCCGGGCTCGTCTACGCCGACGACGACGGCCGGGAGTACGCCACCCACCGGCTGACCGACTACCAGGGCTGCGACCACCCCGACCCGGACCACTCCTTCGAGGGCGGCCGGGTGCAGTACGACGGCGGGGCGTGCGACGGCTGGTTGCGGTCGGGGGCCAACGACGAGTTCGCCATCGGCTACTACACGGGCGACCAGCTGCCCTTCTACCGGGGCGTCGCCCGCTCCTGGACGGTCTGCGACCAGTGGTACTCGGCGATCATGGCCGAGACCTATCCCAACCGCTTCTACCAGCACGCGGCGCAGACCGACCGGATCCACAACTCCTTCGACGTGGCGACGATGCCGACGATCTGGGACCGCCTGGCCGCCGCCGGGGTCGACGGCCGGTACTACTACGTCGACCTGCCGTTCCTCGCGCTGTGGGGCGACCGCTACCTGCCGATCGCCCGGCCCTATGCCCAGTTCCTGGCCGACTGCGCGGCCGGGACCCTGCCGGCCGTCGCCTTCGTCGACCCGAAGTTCCTCGACGAGGGGTCGGGCACGTCGGCCGACGACCACCCGCACGCCGACCTGCGGGCCGGGCAGCACTTCCTCAACCAGGTGTACGAGGCCGTGTCGTCCGGCCCGGCCTGGGAGCGGACCCTGCTCGTCATCGACTACGACGAGTGGGGCGGGTTCTTCGACCACGTGCCGCCCACCGAGGCGCCCGACGTGCACCCGGAGTGGGCGCTGCGGGGGTTCCGGGTGCCCGCCGTCGTGGTCGGCCCGAGGGCCCGCCGGCGCCATGTCGCCCGCGCCGCCTACGACCACACGTCGGTGCTCAAGCTGGTCGAGTGGCGCTGGGACCTCGCGCCCCTCACCCCGAGGGACGCCGCCGCCCGCAACCTCGCCGAGGTCCTCGACTTCGACCGCCCGCCCGACCTGACCGCGCCCCGCTACGCCGTCCCCCCGTTCGCCAGCGCCCCCTGCGCCCCATCGTCCGCGGCCGACTTCGAACAGTGGCGCGGCCTGAAGGAGCTCGCCCTCGACCACGGCTGGCCGATCGGCATAACATGAGATACCATCAGATACATGCTACGCCCGGAAGATGCGGAGACCCTAGCGGACGCCACCGCCCGTGGAGCGTCCACTAGCCTCGCACCGGGTGCGGCCGGGCCAGCCGGTGCGCACCCGTCTCGGGGACACAGGGGGCCTGTAGTGGTGGCAGACCACCCGGATCGCCCGGCGGAGGGTCGGTGCTCACCGTCTCCGGCGGCCAAGCGTGCGAAGCGCGTGCCGCGCCTCGCCGTCGCGAGCGAGGACCGCCGTGGCGATCGCTGTTAGTCGTCCCTCTCGTTGGCGACCGTCCGCTCGGCGCGCTCCTGCGGCCCATGTCGCGGTCGTCGCGCTGCAGTGGTTGGAACAGGCGGTCGTCGGCGCGCGGAC
This sequence comes from Acidimicrobiales bacterium, assembly GCA_036399815.1. NCBI lineage: Bacteria > Bacillati > Actinomycetota > Acidimicrobiia > Acidimicrobiales > Acidimicrobiales bacterium. Next base: position 14,933 of record DASWMK010000243.1, on the reverse strand, counting down.
GGTCGTTCGTCCCCGGCTCGACCGTGCGCAGTTCGTTCTCCGCGCCTGGCAGTGGCGCCTGGACCCCGGTGTGCGCCGCGAAGCGGAGGAGACCGCCGCCGAGGTGCGAGACGGCACAGCGTGGTCCTCTGCGACGCGGCTCGCCGACGTGCGAGAGGCGCTCGACGAAGAAGGGCGTGGACAGGGCCTCTGACCGCTGGACCGTCCTCTTCCGAGAGGTGCACCAGGGAGGGCGCGAACGGACGGACGTGTTTCGGCGGTGGATCGAAGAGGAACGACCGCCCGATCACGTGGTGGCGAACGTCGAAGCGTGGTTCGAGATGTGCGAGGCGACCGGCCCGCCGAGCGAGGCCGCGATGATCCACCTGGGTGACGGCCTCTTCGCAACGCCGGTCGGGTGGGGTACCGGCGTCTACGCCCGGCTCCGCGTGGTTGCCGACGACCGGGAGCGCCTGATCTACGTGACGGCGATCGGGTAGCGGTGCAGGGCCGGGCGGACGTGCTGGGCGTGCTGCGGTCGGGCTAGGAGACCGACGCCGTCTCCTTGACGGCGCCGCCGCGGTCGCCGGCGGTGGGCGTCTCGCCGGGGACCTTCGGGGTCTCGATCTCCATCGTCGCCGTCCCGACCTTGCGCTCGTGGAGGACCACGTTCAGCACCGAGCTGTAGACGAGGATCCTCCCGAGCAGGAACAGCCACGTGATCAGGGCGAAGATCGTCCCGATGGAGCCGTAGAGGGCCGAGGACGAGCTCACGGCCCGGGGGATCAGCAGGGTGCCGACGGCCTTCAGGACCTCGAAGGCGACGCCGGCGGCGATGGCGCCGGGGAGCAGCGGGCGCCAGCCGACGCCCACGTTGGTGAGCAGCTTGGCCGACCACCAGAACAGGGCCGTGTTGACGGCCACGCCGACCAGCACGCTGAACGGGGTCGCCCAGCCGGGGAGGACGTTCAGGGCGGCGCCGAGCGCGATCGAGCCGAGGAAGATCAGCCCGGCCGACACCATCCAGAGCACGGCGACGCCCTTGTCCTTGATCCCCCGCCCCTTCACCTGCCAGGCGGCGTTGAAGGCGTACTCGATGGCGTTGGCCACCCCGAGCGCGCTCCACACCAGGCCGAGGAAGCCGACGATCGACGCGCCCCTGCGGCTCTGCTGGGCGGTCTCGACGATGTCGCGCATGGTCCTCGCCGCCGAGCCGGTGAGCCCGAGGGTGTCGATGATCTCCGACGTGAACCGCTGCGTGTCGACCACGTAGCCGAACACGGCGATGCCGACGAGGATCAGCGGGAAGATCGAGAGGAAGACCGAGAGGGTGACGGCGGCGGCCACGAACCCGCCGTTCACCTCGCCGAAGCGGTCGTTGACCGTCAGCACGAAGTCGAGCCACGGCCAGCGACGGCGGAACCGGTCCATCCCGGTGGCGGCTACCCCCCCGGCGGTAGCGTGCAAACGTGGGCCTCTACCGGGACCACGGCATCGTCCTGCGCACCCACAAGCTGGGGGAGGCGGACCGCATCGTCGTGCTGCTCACCCGGGGGCACGGCAAGGTGAGGGCCGTCGCCAAGGGGGTGCGGAAGACCAAGAGCCGCTTCGGCGCCCGCCTGGAGCCGACCAGCCACGTGGCCATGCTGCTCTACGAGGGCCGGGAGCTCGACGTCGTCACCCAGGCCGACACGGTCGACCACTTCCCTGCCCTGCGCGACGACCTGGAGCGCCTGACGAGGGCCGTGTCCATGCTCGAGGCGGTCGACCAGCTGGCCCAGGAGCGGGAGGAGAACGCCGCCCTCTACACGATGCTCCTCGGCGCCCTGCGGGCCCTCGCCGCCCACGACAGCCCGCTCGTCGTCGGCGCCTTCTTCTGGAAGGTCCTCGCCCTGGAGGGCTTCCGCCCGGAGCTCGACGCGTGCGTGGCCTGCGGGGACGACCCGGCCGGCGGCGGGTTCGACCTCGAGGAGGGCGGCGTGCTGTGCCGGTCCTGCGGGCGCGGGACGGCCCTGTCCGACGAGGCCCTCGACCTGCTCCGGCAGGTGCTCGGCGGCCGCCTCGGCGCCGCCCTCGCCGCTCCGCCGTCGGCCGCCACCCACGAGGTCGACCACCTGGCCACGCGGGCGGTCGAGCACCACCTGGAGCGCCGCCTGCGCTCCGTGCGCCTCCTCGACCGGGCCTGACGCCGCCGCCCGCCGACCGGCCGCCGCCGGGAAACGCCCGCCGGCCGGCGGAGCACCCGTCGCTACCCTGTCGCCATGGCCGACCAGCAGCAGCCGGACCGCTTCGACCAGGTCGTGAACCTCTGCAAGCGGCGCGGGTTCGTGTTCCCGTCGGCCGAGATCTACGGCGGCTTCCGGTCGACCTACGACTACGGCCCACTCGGCACGCTGATGCTGCGCAACGTGAAGCAGGCGTGGTGGCGGTCGATGGTCCAGCTCCGCGACGACGTGCTGCCCCTGGACGCCGCCATCCTGTCGCCGCCCGCCATCTGGGAGGCGTCCGGCCACCTCGAGAACTTCACCGACCCGCTCGTCGACTGCAAGGTCTGCAACGAGCGCTTCCGGGCCGACCAGCTCGACGACCCCGACACGTGCCCGAACTGCGGCGCGACGAAGAGCTTCACCGAGCCCCGTCAGTTCAACCTGATGTTCAAGACCCACGCCGGCCCGGTGGAGGAGGCGGCCACGGTCGCCTTCCTGCGGCCCGAGACGGCCCAGGGCATGTTCGTGAACTTCGCCAACGTGCTGCACACGTCGCGGAAGCGCCCGCCGTTCGGCATCGCGCAGGTCGGCAAGTCGTTCCGCAACGAGATCACCCCCGGCAACTTCATCTTCCGCACCCGCGAGTTCGAGCAGATGGAGCTCGAGTACTTCGTGCCGCCCGACGAGGGCGTGAAGTGGTTCGAGTTCTGGTGCGAGGAGCGGCTGCGCTGGTACGTGGACCTCGGCATCGCCGAGTCGATGCTGCGCCTGCGCCACCACGACGCCGACGAGCTGAGCCACTACTCGGCCGGCACCGCCGACGTCGAGTTCCTCTACCCGTGGGGCTGGGGCGAGCTCGAGGGCATCGCCAACCGCACCGACTTCGACCTCCGCCAGCACGCCACCGCCTCCGGCACCCGCCTCGAGTACTTCGACCAGGCGAGCGGCGAGCACTACGTGCCCCACGTGGTCGAGCCCGCGGCCGGCGCCACCAGGGCGATGATGGCGTTCCTGCTCGCCGCCTACGACGAGGAGGAGGTGCGGGGCGAGACCCGCACGGTGCTGCGCCTCCACCACCGCCTGGCGCCGTACCAGGTGGCCGTGCTGCCGCTCTCCAAGAAGGAGAGCCTCACGCCGCTCGCCCGCGAGGTGTTGCGCCGCCTCCAGCCCCACTTCATGTGCGAGTACGACGAGACCCAGGCGATCGGCCGTCGCTACCGCCGCCAGGACGAGATCGGCACGCCGTACTGCGTGACGGTCGACTTCGACAGCCTGGAGGACGACGCCGTGACCGTGCGGGAGCGGGACTCGATGGCGCAGGACCGGGTGCCGGTCGACGCGCTCGTCGACCACCTCGCCCCCCGCCTGGCCTGACCGCCGTGAGCCCCGGACCGGCGCCGCGGGAGTGGCGGGCGGCCAACCGGGCGTGCTGGGACGAGCGAGTCCCGATCCACGTCGGCAGCGCCTTCTACGACGTCGACGGCTTCCTCGCCGGGCGGGACACCGTGCGGGACTTCGAGGTGGCCGAGGTGGGGGACGTGGCCGGCCGCGACCTCGTCCACCTCCAGTGCCACTTCGGCCAGGACACGCTCTCGTGGGCGCGGCGGGGCGCCAACGTGGTCGGGCTCGACTTCTCCGACCCGGCCGTGGCCGAGGCCCGCCGGCTGGCCGAGGCGGCCGGCCTCGACGCCGAGTTCGTCTGCGCCGACGTCTACGACGCCGGGGCGGCGCTCGGCGGCCGCACGTTCGACCTCGTCTACACCGGCCTCGGCGCCCTGAACTGGCTGCCCGACGTCCGCCGGTGGGCCGCGGTGGCGGCCTCGCTCGTCCGCCCGGGCGGCGCCGTCTACCTGGCCGAGTTCCACCCGTTCACCGAGGTGCTGGGCGACGAGGAGCCGTGCGTCGCCTTCGACTACTTCGGCGGCGAGGCCATCGTGTGGGACGAGGCCGGCACCTACGCCGACCGGTCGGCCCCGACCGTGCACAACCGCACTTTCGAGTGGGTGCACGGCATCGGCGAGGTGGTCACCGCGCTGATCGACGCCGGCCTCGTGCTGCGGTTCCTCCACGAGCACGACCACACCCTGTTCCAGCGCTTCCCGTGGCTGGAGGAGGCCGACGACCGCACCTGGCGGGTCCCCGGCGACCGGCCGAGCATGCCCCTCATGTACTCGCTGCTGGCGGAGAGGCCGGGGGAGGGGGCTGGGTAGGCTGCGCGCCGTGGCCTACGTCTTCGCCTTCGACCACGAGCACGAGCGCCCCCCGATGGAGCTGAAGGACCTGCTCGGCGGCAAGGGCGCCAACCTCGCGGAGATGACCTCGGTGCTGCAGCTGCCGGTGCCGCCGGGGTTCACGATCTCGACCGAGGCCTGCCGCGAGTACCTGCGCACCGGGGGGTGGCCCGAGGGCCTCGAGGAGGAGGTGGCCCGCCACCGGGAGCGCCTCGAGTCGGCCATGGGCAAGCGCCTCGGCGACCCGGTCGACCCGCTCCTCGTGAGCGTGCGGTCGGGCGCGAAGTTCTCGATGCCCGGGATGATGGACACGGTCCTCAACCTCGGGCTCAACGACCAGTCCGTCGAGGGCCTGGCCAAGCAGACGAGCGACGAGCGCTTCGCCTACGACAGCTACCGGCGCTTCGTCCAGATGTTCGGCAAGATCGTGCTCGACGTGCCCGGCGAGGAGTTCGACGCCGAGTTCGACCAGGCCAAGGAGCGGGCCGGCGTGGCCGCCGACTCGGACCTCGGGGTCGACGTGCTGCGGGCGCTCGTCCAGCGGTACAAGGAGATCGTCGAGTCCCACACCGGGTCGCCGTTCCCGCAGGACCCGACCGAGCAGCTCCACGAGGCCATCGAGGCCGTGTTCCGCTCCTGGAACGGGCCCAGGGCCATCGCCTACCGCACCAGGGAGAAGATCAGCCACGACCTGGGCACGGCGGTGAACGTCCAGGTGATGGTGTTCGGCAACCGGGACGACAACTCGGGCACCGGGGTCGGCTTCACCCGGGACGCGTCCACCGGCCAGCAGGGCGCCTACGGCGACTTCCTCGTGAACGCCCAGGGCGAGGACGTGGTCGCCGGCATCCGGGCCACCGAGCCGCTGTCGGCCCTGAAGGACCGCTTCCCGACGATCTACGACGAGCTCATGGGCATCTTCCAGCGGCTCGAGCGCCACTACCGGGACATGCTCGACACCGAGTTCACGATCGAGCAGGGCAAGCTCTGGATGCTCCAGACCCGGGTCGGCAAGCGCACCGGCGCGGCCGCCCTGCGGATGGCCGTCGACATGACCACCGACCCGGCCATCGAGCTGTCGAAGGAGGAGGCCGTCCTCCGGGTGACGGCCGAGCACCTCGACCAGGTGCTGCACCCGCAGTTCGAGAAGGGCGGCGAGCGCCGCGTGATCGCGAAGGGCCTGGCCGCCTCGCCGGGCGCGGCCGTCGGCCGGGTCTACTTCGACGCCGACGACGCCGTGGACGCCTTCGACCGGGGCGAGCAGGTGATCCTCGTCCGCCAGGAGACCTCGCCCGAGGACGTGCACGGCATGTCGGTGGCCGAGGGCATCCTCACGTCCCGCGGCGGCCTGGTCAGCCACGCCGCCGTCGTGGCCAGGGGCTGGGGCAAGCCGGCGGTGTGCGGCGCCGAGTCCGTCAAGGTCGGCCGCCGGTCGTTCACGGCCGGCGACGTCACCGTCAACGAGGGCGACACGATCTCGATCGACGGCACCACCGGCGAGGTCGTCCTCGGCGAGATGCTGCTGACGGCCGGGTCGACGCCGCCGGAGTTCGACCGCATCCTCTCCTGGGCCGACGAGATCCGGGCCGGCAAGCTCGGCGTGCGGGCGAACGCCGACACCGGCGAGGACGCGGCCAGGGCGCGGGAGTACGGGGCCGAGGGCATCGGCCTGTGCCGCACCGAGCACATGTTCCTCGGCGAGGACCGCCTCCCGGTCGTGCGGGCCATGATCCTGGCCGACACGCCGGAGGAGGAGGCGGCCGCCCTCGACAAGCTGCTCGAGGTCCAGCGGGCCGACTTCGTGTCCGTGCTGGAGGCCATGGACGGGCTGCCCGTCACCGTCCGCCTGCTCGACCCGCCCCTGCACGAGTTCCTCCCGAGCACCGAGGAGCTCATGGTCAAGCAGGCCACCGACGGCCTGACCGCCGAGGAGGAGGACCTCCTGCGGGCGGCCCGGTCCTGGGAGGAGCAGAACCCGATGCTCGGCACCCGGGGTGTCCGCCTCGGCGTGATCAAGCCCGGGCTCTACGCCATGCAGGTGCGGGCGCTGATGGAGGCGGCCGTGCAGCGGGTCGAAGCCGGCGGCCGCCCGGTCGTCGAGATCATGATCCCGCTGACCGTCACCCGCGAGGAGCTGGCCGAGGCCAGGCGCTGGGTGGAGCAGGCCGTCGAGGAGGTGGCCGGCGCCACCGACCGCCACATCGACGTGCTGATCGGCACGATGATCGAGACCCCCCGGGCCGCGGTGCGGGCCGACGAGATCGCCGAGGTGGCGGACTTCTTCTCGTTCGGCACCAACGACCTCACCCAGATGACGTTCGGGTTCAGCCGCGACGACGTCGAGGGCCGGCTCATGAGCACCTACCTCGAGCAGGGCCTCCTCCGCCGCAACCCGTTCGAGACCCTCGACGCGAGCGGCGTCGGCGAGCTGGTCCGCATGGGCGTCGAGCGGGGGCGGGCGTCGAACCCGTCGCTGAAGCTCGGCGTGTGCGGCGAGCACGGCGGCGACCCGGAGTCGATCGTCGAGTTCCACGCCGCCGGGCTGGACTACGTGTCCTGCTCGCCGTTCCGGGTGCCGATCGCCCGGCTCTCGGCGGCGCACGCCGTCCTCGGCACCGGCCAGTCGGGCGACACCCGCTGAACGGCGGTCGATGACCCCCGCGCTCTTCGCCGCGTCCGACAGCGGGACGGTCACCGGCACCCACTTCCACGTCGAGCCGTGGGTGTGGGCCGCCTTCATCGCCACGATCGCCGTCCTGCTCATCGTGGACCTGCTGGCCGTCCACCGCACCGCCCACGTCATCTCCGTCAAGGAGGCGGCGATCGAGTCGGCGGTGTGGATCTCCCTCGGCCTGTCGTTCACGTTCGTGATCTGGTGGTGGCAGGGCGGGTCGGTGGCCGGGGAGTACCTCTCGGGGTTCCTGATCGAGAAGAGCCTCTCGGTCGACAACGTCTTCGTCTGGGCGGTGATCTTCAGCTACTTCGGGGTCCCGCAGCAGTACCAGTTCAGGACCCTGTTCTGGGGGGTGTTCGGCGCGCTCGTCCTCCGGGCCGCGTTCATCTTCGGCGGGGTCGCCCTGCTGGAGTCGTTCCACGCCGTCGTCTACGCGTTCGGCATCCTCCTGCTCGTCACCGCCTGGCGCATCGGCCGCCACGACGAGACCGAGGTCCACCCCGAGCGCAACCTCGTCCTGCGCGTCGTGCGCAAGGTCGTCCCGTCCACCAACGAGTACGACGGCCAGAAGATGTTCACCCGGCGGACGGGCAAGCGGCTGGCCACGCCGCTGTTCGCCGTGCTGGTGATGGTCGAGACCACCGACGTGGTGTTCGCCGTCGACTCGATCCCGGCGATCCTCGCCATCACCAGCGAGCAGTTCATCGTGTTCTCGTCGAACGCGTTCGCCATCCTCGGCCTGCGCTCGCTGTACTTCCTGCTCGCCGGGATGGCCGACCGGTTCCGCTACCTGAACATCGGCCTCGCGTTCATCCTCGCCTTCGTCGGCATCAAGTTCCTCGTCATCGACCTCGTCCACGTGCCGACGGCGCTGTCGCTCGGCGTCATCGCCGTCATCCTCGCGGTGACCGTCGTCCTGTCCCTGCGGGCCGACCGCAGGGAGGGCCTGACGGCGGCCGACGTGACCGACCGCAGCCGCCCGGAGGGCTGACCGCCCCGCTGGTACGGTCGCCCCGGTGGGCATCCTCGACGAGGACGTCGAGCGGGTTCGCGCCGCGTCCAACCTCGTGGACGTGGCCGGCCAGTACGTGGCCCTCCGGCGGGTCGGGCGCCAGTGGGTCGGCGTGTGCCCGTTCCACGCCGAGAAGACCCCGTCGTTCTCGGTCAACGGCGAGGAGGGCGTCTACTACTGCTTCGGGTGCCAGGCGCGGGGCGACACGATCACCTTCGTCCGGGAGATCGAGCACCTGGACTTCGTCGGCGCCGTCGAGCTCCTCGCCGCCAAGTCCGGCATCACGCTCCGGTACACCGACCGGGCCCAGGGGGAGGGCCGCAAGCGGCGGGCCCGCCTGGTCGAGGCGCTGGCCACGGCCGTCGACTGGTACCACGAGCGGCTGCTGGCCTCCCCCGACGCCGCCCCGGCCCGGTCCTACCTGCGGTCCAGGGGCTTCGACGGGGACCTCGTCCGCCGCTACCGGCTCGGGTGGGCGCCCGAGGGGTGGGACACCCTGGTGCGGGCCCTCCGCCTGTCCGAGGACGTCGTGCGGGACACCGGCCTCGGCGTGCCCGGCCGGCGGGGCGGGATGATCGACGGCTTCCGGGCCAGGGTGATGTTCCCGATCTTCGACCCCCAGGGCGACCCCGTCGGGTTCGGCGGCCGGTCGCTCCCCGGCGGGCCGCCGCCCAAGTACCGCAACTCGCCGGAGACCCCGCTCTACGCCAAGTCGAAGGTGCTGTACGGGCTGAACTGGGCGAAGACCGACGTGGTGGCGGCGGACGAGGTCGTCGTGTGCGAGGGCTACACCGACGTGATCGGGTTCGCCACGGCCGGCGTCCCCCGGGCGGTGGCCACCTGCGGGACGGCGCTGACCGAGGACCACGTCCGCCTCCTCACCCGGTTCGCCAAGCGGGTGGTGCTGGCCTTCGACGCCGACGCCGCCGGGCAGTCGGCGGCCGAGCGCTTCTACGAGTGGGAGCGCCGGTACGGCATCCAGGTCGCCGTCGCCGCGCTCCCGCCCGGCGCCGACCCGGCCGACCTGGCCCTCTCGGACCCGCCGGCGCTGCGCAAGGCGGTCGAGCAGGCGACCTCGTTCCTCGGCTTCCGGGTCGACCGGGCCCTCGACCGGCCGGCGGCCGAGCTGCGCAGCCCCGAGGGCCGGGCGGCGGCGGCCGAGGCGGCCCTGGCGATGATCCGCGAGCACCCGAACGAGATCGTCCGGGAGGAGTACGCGGCCAGGGTGGCCGCCCGCCTCGGGCTGGCGCCCCAGCGCCTGGCCCAGCTGGCCAACCGCCGGGGCGGGCCGGTGCGGGTCGACCGGCCGGCGCCCGACCGGCGGGCGGGGCGGGAGAGCGGGCCCGAGGTCGAGCTGGTCCGGCTGGCCCTGCACCGGGGCGACGAGCTGGCCGAGCTGGTCGACCTGACCGCGCCGGGGCGGGCCGAGGTGCTGGTCACCGACGACGGGCTGCTCGCCGCCCTGCGGGCCCGCCAGGCCGCCCCGAGCCTCAGGGCCGCCATCGACGCCGCCGACCCGGCCACCGCCGAGGTGCTGCTCCGCCTCGGCGTCGAGGAGAGCACGGCCGACCCGGCCGACGTCCTCCGCCTGCTCGTGCGGGCCGCCGCCGACCGGGAGCTGGCCGCCTGGGCCCGGCTCCTGGAGGACGCCGACCTGGACCTCCAGCGCCAGGTGCTGGCCGCTTGCGACTATCTCAAGGGTCAGGTCGACGCGCTCTTCGCAGACCACGCCGAGAGCGGCCTCGGTGACGTTGGGCAGTTGGTAGCCTGGCTGGCAGACCGATCCGAGGAGGGGGGATGAGGGATCCGGTCCCCGCTCGGCGGGCGGCTTCAAGGTGATGAGCGAGCCGATCCACGTCCAGGAGCCCATCGAGGGCGTACCGCTCGTGGACCTGCGGCGGTTGCTGGCCCTCGGCAAGCTGAAGGGCACGCTCCGCTTGGGCGAGGTCATGACCATCCTGCACCCGGTCGACCCGAACGAGGAGGTCATCACCGCGGTCCGGCGCATGTGCGCCGGCCAGGGGATCGTCCTCGTCGAGGACGACGAGGAGCAGGCCGCGGCCCTGGTCGAGGAGGTCGCCGTCCTGACCGGCGGCCCCGCCGCCAGCGACGACGGCGACCCGGCGCCGGCCGCCGCCGTGCGCCGCACCCGGCCCCGGCGGCCCCGGCGGGACGACGCCGACGTGCTCGAGACGACCAGGGCCGGCAGCAGCACCGACCCCGTCCGCATGTACCTGAAGGAGATCGGCCGGGTGCCGCTCCTCACGGGGGCGGAGGAGGTGGCGCTGGCCAAGCGCATCGAGGCCGGGTCGCGGGCGGCCGAGCGGCTGGCCGACCTGGCCGCGGCCGGCGAGACCGACACGCTCGCCTTCGACGAGCGGCGCCGGCTGTCCCGCCAGGTCAGCGACGGCGAGAAGGCCAAGCAGGCGCTGATCCAGGCCAACCTGCGCCTCGTCGTGTCGATCGCCAAGCGCTACGTCGGGCGGGGGATGCTGTTCCTCGACCTGATCCAGGAGGGGAACCTCGGTTTGATGCGGGCGGTCGAGAAGTTCGACTACACGAAGGGCTTCAAGTTCTCGACCTACGCCACCTGGTGGATCCGCCAGGCGATCACGAGGGCGATCGCCGACCAGGCCCGCACGATCCGGATCCCCGTCCACATGGTCGAGTCGATCCACAAGGTCCACCGCACCCAGCGCCAGATGATCCAGGAGCTGGAGCGGGAGCCGACGGTGGAGGAGCTGGCCGAGCGGGTCGGGATGACGGCGACGAGGGTGCGGGAGATCCAGCGCATCTCCCAGGACCCGCTGTCGCTCGACTCGCCGGTGGGGGAGGAGGACGACTCCAACCTCGGCGACTTCATCGAGGACCAGCAGGCCGAGGCGCCGGCCGAGGCCGCCGCCCGGCGGATGCTGAACGACGCCGTCGAGGACGCCCTGCGGGAGCTGTCCGAGCGCGAGCAGCAGGTCGTCCGGCTGCGCTTCGGGCTGGAGGACGGCCAGGCGAGGACCCTCGAGGAGGTGGGCAGGGAGTTCGGCGTGACGAGGGAGCGGATCCGCCAGATCGAGTCGAAGACCCTGGCCAAGCTCCGCCACCCGCAGCGGCGCCAGAAGCTGCGGGACTACCTCGACATCGAGTAGCCGCTCGGGCCGGTCGGGCGGGTCGGGCCGCTCGGGCCGCTCAGAACTCGACGATGGAGGCGGTCGCCTCCACCTGGCGCACGTCGTAGTGCTGGATGGCGCCCTGGACGAGCCCGGGGCCGCCGATCGAGGTCTTCGAGGTGAGCACGACGGCGTACCCGCCGACCTGCTCGGGGTTGGCGTCGTCGCCGAGGTTCACCTCCGGGAGCACGAGGCGCAGCGACGTCGTCCACCCGTCGAGCACTACCTGGGTGGTGGCGGTGACCTGGAGCCCCTCGTCGGTCCGCTCGACGATCGGGTCGGGGACGGGGTCGCCGTCCAGGGTGAGGCTGACGGTCGGCTGCCCGGTGATGCCCGAGGTGGTGACCGTCCCCTCGATGCCCGACCCGGTCAGCTCGTACAGGTTCGCCTGCAGAAAGGCCATGGCGCGTCCCTCCGTCCCGCCGGACGCTCGCCGGCGCGCCAGCGATCGTAGGCGGGCGCGCGCCGTCCCCGGCGCGGCGCCGCCGGGGACGGGTGGTCGGTCGGTGTGGCCGGGCGCGCTACTGGCCGGCGCCCGGTGTGGGGAGGCCGCTGTTGACCGTCCCCCTCCCGTTGGCGAACGGGTCGGAGGCGACGACCACGGTGGTCGGGTCCTCGTCGTCGTCCCCGCCGACCGCGTCCCGCACCCGCTCGACGCCGAGGTCGGCGACGGCCTTCGCCTTCTCGGCGGCCGTCTGGACGATCTCGCTCTCCCGTGCCTGGCCGAGCCAGCCCCGGAGCTGCTCGTAGCGCTCGCGCCCGGCCATGGCCCCGAGGTAGTACCCCACCCCGAAGCCCGTCACCAGCCCCAATCGGAATCGCATGCCGCGGTCGTACCCCCGTCGCGGGCCGGGCGCACCTGCTGGTAGGGTCGGACGTTCATTCCGGGGTAGCTCAACCGGCAGAGCAGCGGACTGTTAATCCGTTGGTTGAGAGTTCGAGTCTCTCCCCCGGAGCCCGTGCCGGCCGCCGGCCGGCGCGCGACCGGGGCCCGTAGCTCAGTGGTCAGAGCAGGCGACTCATAATCGCTCGGTCGCTGGTTCGATCCCAGCCGGGCCCACCGCCGGCACCAACGTTGGTCCCTGGCCACGGCGACGATGGGTCGTCGGGCAGGCCGTCGAGCTCGGCCACGGCGGTCGCCGTCGGCAGGAACGGGCGGGTGACGATCGGGACGGCGGGGATGCCGAGCCGCTCGAAGATGACGGCGTCCATCACGTCCCCGACGTGGCCACCGACGCGCAGCGCTTCGGGTTCCGGTACGGCGTGTGGCGGTGGGTGCTCGTCGGCCTCGGGATGGGGCCGAGGTCGGCCCACGTGGACCTCGGCCCGGCGTCGCTCGCCGTTCGCATGGGGTGGGCCTTCCGGGCCAGCATCCCCCGCTCGTCCATCGCCGGCGTGCGCCGCCGGGGCGACGCCTGGTGGGGCACCGGCGTGCACGGCGGGCGGGGCCGGTGGCTCGTCAACGGGTCGGTGCGGGGCATCGTCGCCGTCGAGGTCGACCCGCCGGCCCGGGGGGGCGTGCTCGGCGTCCCGGTCACGCTCAGGGCCCTGCTCGTCAGCCTGGACGACCCCGACGGCTTCGTCGCCGCCGCCGGCTGACCGCTCGCCCCGGGGTCAGGCCAGGTGCTCGGGGCCGAACATCGGCATCGAGGCCACGGCCGGGTGGGCCAGGTCGGACGCCAGGACGGCGAGCCCGAGCGAGCCCCGGTACAGGCTGGTGAACGGCAGGCTCGGCGAGCGGATGCCGGCCAGCGACCGCTCGGCCAGCCCCCGGGCCGCGTCGAGCAGGGCGCCGTCGCCGGTCGCGCGGTGCCGGGCGAGGAGCGCGTAGGCCGACCCGGCCGTCCCGCAGCACAGGAACGGAGTCCGCTCCGACGCCGACGACGCCACCACCTCGCCGGCGACCCGGTCGGCCATGGCGGCGTCGGCGTCGTCGCCCGACCACCGGTGGACCGCCGTCCACAGGTGGAGGTGCCCGGCCGTGCCGTTGCACCACCCGGTCATGACCGCCGGCGGGCGGGACCGGCTGGCGCCCGGCGTGCCGACCGGCCACCGGACGCCGGCCGCCGTCGGCTCGGCCAGAGCGGCCAGCTCGTCCAGCCGCCGGCGCACGTCCGGCGGCACGGGGCCGCCCCCGCCGCCGTCGCCGGCCGACCAGGCGAGCAGGGCGTAGAGCGCCCCGGCCCACCCGTGGGCGATGCCGAGCTTGCGGAAGCGGGTCGCCTCGGCGACCGGCGGGTGCGCGGCCAGCTCGGCCGCCAGCTCGTGGTGGAGCCGGTCGCCCAGCGCCACCAGCCGGTCCAGGCGGGCGAAGGACACCTCGTCGGCCAGCACCCCGCGCAGGATCGTGCAGGCGTGCAGGTGCCCGGCGGCGCCCAGGAAGTAGTCGGCCCGGTCAACGGCCCCGGCCCGCTCGACCTCGGCGACGAAGGCGTCGACGTTGTCGCGGACGCCGACGAAGTCGCCCATGGCCTGGCTGATGAGCGCCTGCACGACGTGGGAGCCGACGGCCGAGTGGAAGATCGACGACGTGCCGACGGTGGCGGGCGTGACCCCGTCGGCCGCGCTCGCGTAGGCGTCGTCCCGGTGCCGGTGGGCGATGGCGGCGTGCGACCAGCGGTCGGCGAGGGCGAGGAGCGAGGCGTCGTCCTCGTTGCAGGCGATGCGGTAGAGGCCGTAGGCGATGCCCGACGCCCCGCTGTGGACCGAGCACCGGGGCGTGACGGGCAGCTCGGGCAGGGCCGCCGGGTCGAGCGTGCGGACGCCCTCGACCACCTCGCGGACGAACAGCTCCAGCGAGGCGCTCGACGACCGGCTGGCCGAGGCGGCCGGCGTACCGGCCCGCAGGTCGCCGTCGGCCGCGGCCCGGAGCGCGGCGGCCAGGTCGTGCAGCGACGGGTGGCGGTCCCGGGGCCGCTTGGCCAGCGCCCGCCGCACCACCTGCTCGGTCAGCGGGAGGCCGAGCGTGCCGCAGTGGGCGAACGGCCGGGGCTCGGCCGTGGCGATCTGGTCGTACATGCGCTGGCGGTCGTAGGAGAAGTCGAGGTAGCTCCGGCCGGTCAGCAGCGAGTACAGGACCGCCCCGAGGCCGTACTGGTCGGAGCGGGCGGTGGCGCTCGGCGCCGACCGGCCGGCGAGGCGAGCGGTGACGTACTCGGGCTCGAAGAAGAACCCGATGCCGCCCCTCGGGGGCCGCCCGAACCGGCTCCGCGTGCCGGCGACCCTGGACAGGCCGAAATCGACGATGCCGACCTCGCCGTCGGGGGCCACGAGCACGTTCCTCGGGTGGACGTCGCCGTGGACCACGCCCCGGTCGTGCAGGGCGGCGAAGGCCTCGACGGTGGCGACGCACACGTCGAGGACGGCCCGCCGATCGTCGCGCCGGCGGTCGACGTGGACGGTCACGTGCTCGCCCGGCAGCCACTCGACGGCCAGCCAGGCCCGGTCGTCCTCCGTGCCCGCGTCGACGAAGGCCGGGGCCGGGCGGCCGCCGATCCGGCGGAGGACGTCGCCCTCCCGCCCCAGCTGGGCGGCGGCCGACCGGTCGCCGGGGGCGGCCAGCTTCAGGGCGACCTCGCCGCCGGCGTACCGGCAGCGGTAGACGGCGACGTCGTCGTAGGCCTGGACGCACTCGACCACCTCGCAGCCGCCGACCACCGTGCCAGGGGC
>DASWMK010000242.1 GCA_036399815.1 Acidimicrobiales bacterium | reverse complement strand
GGACCTGACCGGCGCGGTGCTGCTCCTGACCGACCGGGGCGCGGCCGGGCCGGCGTCGGGCACGGTCGTGACCGCCGGCGGCGGGCGCCGGCCGGGCTGGGGGGTCGTCGCCGCCGTGGTCGCGGCCGTCGCCGCCGTCCTCGCCCTGCTGGCGTCGGTGGGCGGCGAGGACGAGCCCGACGTGGCCGCCCCGACCACCACGCCGGCCGGCGACCCCGGCCCCACCGTGCCGCCGGCCGGCACGCCGGGCGGGCGGGGGGCCGTGACGGCGCGGGAGGGGACCTTGCTCCCCGGCGACGACCCGCCCAGCCTGCTCGTCGACGACGGCAGCCTGGCCATGGTCGACCTGGCCACCGGGCGGGTCACCCACCCGGGCACGCCGGTGCCCGTCGACCTCGACGCCCCGATCCTGCCGAGGGAGGGCGGGGTCGTCGTCGTCGACCGCCGGGGCACGGCCCACACCCTGAGCAGCGACCTCGGCGACCTGGTGGCCGACCTCGGCGCCGCCCAGCCGCTGCCCTCGGCCGTCGCCGACCGCGTGTGGCTCACCACCGTGGACCGCACCCCGGGCGGCGGGGTGACGGTCGAGGAGCGCTCCCTCGCCGGCGAGCCGACGTCGCCGACCACCGCGCTGTTGCCCGAGGTGGCGCCGATGGGCGGGGTCGAGGGCGGCCTCCTGCTCCAGACGCCGGCCGGCATCTACCTGCTGGCGCCGGCCGGCGGGCCGCCGGAGCGGGCCGTCGGGGGGCAGTTCCTCGGCTCCGGCGGGGTGACCGTCGCCCGCTACGACTGCGAGGGCGAGCTCACCTGCGTCGTCCACCTCACCGACCTGAGCACCGGCGCCGACGTCGTCCCCCAGCTCCCCGGCGGCCTCACCGGCAACCGCTTCGTCCCCCGGCTCATCCCCGGCGTCGCCGCCTTCTCGCCCGACGGGCGCCTCGCCGCCGTCGCGTGCGCGTGCGCGGCGGGAGAGGGGGTGGCGGTGGTCGACACCGCCACCGGCGAGGTCGTGCTCGAGGCCGACGGGCTGAACGACCCCCGCTGGTCGCCCGACGGCGAGTGGCTGTTCGGGACGTCGGCCGGGATCGTCTACGCCTGGCCGTCCGGCGGCGGCGACCTGCGCCCGCTCGACGTCGCCCTGCGGGGCGCCCGCCTCGTCGCCGTCGTGCCCTAGGCGGGCAGCGCGGCCCGCCGCAGCTTGCCGAGCGCCGTGCGGGGCAGGCGGTCGGCGAGCACCAGCTCGCGAGGCGCGCACCACGGCGGCAGGTGGTCCCGCACGACGGCCCGGAGGTCCTCCAGGGTGGGCGGCGCGGCGGGGTCGGCCGGGACGACGACGGCGACCACGCGGTGCCCCCACTCCGGGTCGGGCCGGCCGCACACGCCCGCCTCGGCGACGGCCGGGTGGGCCTCGAGCGCCCGCTCCACCGGCTCGGGCCACACGTTCTCGCCGCCCGTGACGATCAGGTCGCCCCTGCGGCCGAGCACGGTCAGCCGGCCGTCGGCGCCGACCTCGCCGAGGTCGCCGGTGGCGAACCAGCCGTCGGCGTCCTTCGGGTCGGTGCCGTCCCGGTAGGCCCGCAGCAGCATCGGCCCCCTCACGTGGACCTCGCCGTCCACCACCCGCACCTCGACCCCGTCGAGGGGGACGCCGTCGTAGACCACGCCGCTGCCCGTCTCCGTCATCCCCCACGTGGTCACGGCGTTGGCCGGCCGCTCGCCGGGCGGCGGCGGGGCGCTGCCGCCGAGCACGACGACCCGGAACGGGCGGGGGTCGACCCCCCGGCGGAGCGCCGTGGCGACGAGCGAGACGAGCGTGGCGCCGGCCGCCGCGGCCTCGGCCACGAGGACCGGGTCGGGGCGGGGGACGACGGTCAGCGGCGTCCCGGTGACGACCGCCCTGGTGACCACCGACAGCCCGCCCACGTGGGCCAGCGGCAGGCAGGCCAGCCACCGGTCGGCCGCCGGGTCGACGGCGAGGCGTGCGCTCGTCGCCCTGGCCGAGGCGGCGACGGCGTCGTGGGTCAGGACCACGCCCCTGGGCCGCCCGGTCGTGCCGCTGGTGGCGACCACGAGCGCGTCCCCCGGCGCCACCTCGTCGCCCACGCCCACCGACCGGGCGACGGCCTCGCGCTGATCCGGCGGCAGGCGGGCGTCGACCGGGAAGGCGGCGTCGCCCGCGTCCCACACCGCCAGCAGGGCGGCGACGAACGCCGGCCCGGGCGGCTGGTCGAGGGCGACGAGGCGGGGCACGGACCGGAAGTCTGCTCGGTTGCTGCCAGACTCGGTCCATGTCGAGGATCAAGCCGGCGGACGTCGAGTGGCAGCAGGCCGGGGACTACGGCGACATCCGCTACGAGACCGGCGAGTCGATCGCCAAGATCACGATCTGCCGGCCGGAGGTGCGCAACGCCTTCCGGCCCCAGACCCTGTTCGAGCTCTCCGACGCCTTCGACCGGGCGAGGGACGACGACCAGGTCGGGGTCATCGTCCTCACCGGCGAGGGCGACATGGCCTTCTGCTCCGGCGGGGACCAGCGCATCAGGGGCGACGACGGCTACCTGGGCGACGACGCCGTCGGCCGCAAGGGGATCGGGCGCCTGAACGTGCTCGACCTCCAGGTGCAGATCCGCCGGACGCCGAAGCCGGTGGTGGCCATGGTCGCCGGCTACGCCATCGGCGGGGGGCACGTCCTCCACGTCGTGTGCGACCTGACCATCGCCGCCGACAACGCCCGCTTCGGCCAGACGGGGCCGAAGGTCGGCTCGTTCGACGGCGGCTACGGCTCCGGGCTGCTGGCCCGCAACATCGGCCAGAAGCGGGCCCGCGAGGTCTGGTTCCTCTGCCGGCAGTACGACGCCCAGCGGGCCTACGAGATGGGGCTCGTCAACGCGGTCGTCCCGCTCGAGGACCTGGAGCAGGTGACCGTCGACTGGTGCCGCGAGATGCTCGCCATGTCGCCGATGGCGCTGCGGCTGCTGAAGGCGTCGATGAACGCCGCCGACGACGGCCTCGCCGGCATCCAGCAGCTGGCCGGGGACGCGACCCTGCTCTTCTACCAGACCGAGGAGGCGCAGGAGGGCAGGGACGCCTACGTCCAGAAGCGCCGCCCGGACTTCACGAGGTTCCCCCGCCGGCCGTGAACCGCTGGGTGGTGGGGGCGAGGCCCCGCACCCTTCCGGCCGCGGTGGTCCCCGTGCTCGTCGGGACGGCGGCCGCGGCCGGCGAGGCCGACGTGGTCGCCTGGCGGGCCGCCGCCGCGCTGGTCGTCGCCCTCGCCGTGCAGGTCGGCACCAACTACGTCAACGACTACGCCGACGGCGTGCGGGGCGCCGACGCCCACCGGGTCGGGCCCGTCCGCCTGGTGGCGTCCGGCCTGGCCGCACCGGCGTCCGTGAAGCGGGCGGCCGTCGCCTCCTTCGCCGTCGCCGCCGTCGCCGGGCTGGCGCTCGCCGCCGCGGTCGGCTGGGAGCTGGTCGTCGTCGGGGCGGCGTGCTTCGCCGCCGGCTGGCTGTACACCGGCGGCCCCCGCCCCTACGGCTACGCCGGGCTCGGCGAGGTGTTCGTGTTCGTGTTCTTCGGGCTGGTGGCCACGGTCGGCAGCGCCTACGTGCACACCGGCGGGGTGACCGGGCTGGCCGTCGCGGCCGCCGTGCCCGTCGGCCTCCTGGCCACCGCCCTACTCGTCGTCAACAACCTGCGCGACATCCCGACGGACGCGGCCGCCGGCAAGCGGACGCTCGCCGTCCGCCTCGGCCAGCCCGGCACCCGGGCCCTCTACACCGCCCTCGTCGTCGGCGCGTTCGTGGCTGTCCCGTTCGTGGCCGGGCTGTCGGGCCGGCCGCTGGCGGCCGTCTCCCTGGCCGCCGTGCTGCCGGCCCGCCGCCCGGTGGAGACCGTGCTGTCGGGGGCGACCGGGCCGGCGCTCGTGCCGGCGCTGGCCCTCACCGGCCGGGCCCAGCTCGTGTTCGGCGTGCTGTTCGCGCTCGGCCTGTGGGTCGGCGCGTGACCGGGTCAGCCGAGCGCGGCCAGCCAGGGGCGCACGACGGCGAGGAACCGGTCGGGCGCCTCGAGGTGGGCGGCGTGGCCGGCGCCGGGCACGGCCGCGAAGGCGGCGTTGGGGCCGACGGCGGCGGCGAGGCGGCGCCCGGCGGCCGAGAACCGGATGTCCCGCTCGCCGGCGACGACGAGCACGGGCATGGCCAGCTCGCCGAGGCGGTGCCACGACGGTGGCTGCGTGCCGGTGCCGGCCAGGCGCAGGCTGGCGGCCAGGCCGGCGGCCGAGCCCTCCCGGCGCTCGGCCTCGAACCGGGCCCACGCCGGCAGGCCGGCGAACAGCGGCCCCGCCAGCCACTCGTCCACGAACGCCTCGACCCCGATCCGCTCCAGCCGGTCGGCCAGCGCCTCGTCGGCCGCCCGCCGGGCCGCCCGCTCGCCGGGGTCCTCGATCCCGGCGGTGGCGCCCACGAGCACCAGCGCGGTCACGAGCTCGGGCCGGGCCAGCGCCAGGGTGAGGCACAGCCGCCCGCCCATCGAGTAGCCGAGGTAGGCGGCCCGGCCGCCGGCCTCGCCGAGCAGCCGGGCGCCGTCCTCGAGGCCGGCCGGCACGCCGGCCGAGCGGCCGTGGCCCGGCGCGTCGACCAGCACCACCTCGTGGTCCTCGGCCAGCGCGCCGGCCACCGGGCCCCAGCACCGCCGGTCCTGGGTGAAGCCGTGGACGAGCACCAGCCGGGGCCCGGCGCCGGTGGTGTCCGCGTGCAGCACGGCCGGCATGGTGGCAGGGCCGGATGACCGCCGCGGCGACGTTCTGCGCCACCCTCGTCGACGAGTGGGCGAGGGCCGGCGTCACCGACGCGGTCGTCTGCCCGGGCTCCCGGTCGACGCCGCTGGCCCTGGCCCTGGCCGCCGACGACCGGCTGCGGCTGCACGTCCACCACGACGAGCGGGCCGCCGGGTTCGTCGCGCTCGGGCTCGGTCGGGCCACGGGCCGGCCGGCCGTCGTGCTGACCACGAGCGGCACGGCCGCCGTCGAGCTGCACCCCGCCGTCGTCGAGGCGTCCCAGGCCGGCGTCCCCCTGATCGCCTGCACGGCCGACCGGCCGCCCGAGCTCCAGGACGTGGGCGCGCCGCAGACCGTCGACCAGGTGCACCTCTTCGGCCGGGCCGCCCGCTGGTTCGCCGACCCGGGCCCGCCCGACGCGGCCGCGGCCGGCTCGTGGCGCTCGCTGGCCGCCCGGGCGGTGGCCGAGGCCGCCGGCGCCCGACCCGGGCCCGTGCACCTGAACCTGGCCTTCCGCGACCCGCTGGTCGGCGACCCGGCCGGCCTCCCTCCCGGCCGGCCCGGCGGCGAGCCATGGCACCGCGCCGCCGCCGGGCCGGTCGGCGCCGACGTCCCGCCCCCGCGCCTGCCGGCCCGCACGGTGGTCGTCGCCGGCGAGGGGGCGGGCGACCCGGCGGCCGTCCACGCCGCCGCTCGGGCCAGGGGCTGGCCCGTGCTGGCCGACCCCCGCTCGGGCGCCCGGGTCCCGTCGCCGGCGACGGTCGCCGCCGCCGACGCCGTCCTCCGCGACCCGGCCGCCGCCGACCGCCTCCGCCCGGACGGCGTGCTGCGCCTCGGCGCCCCGCCGGCGTCCAAGGTGGTGGCCCGGTGGCTGGCCGGCTCGGGGGCGCGCCAGGTCGCCGTCGACGCCAGGGGCCGGTGGTGGGACGCCGAGCGCACGGCCGGCGAGGTCCTGGCCGCCGACCCGACCGAGCTGTGCCGGGCGCTCGCGACCTCGCGGATCGGGCCGGCGGCCGACCCGGCGTGGCTCGGCGCCTGGCGCGCCGCCGAGGACGCCGCCCAGCGGGCCGTCGACGGCTGCCTGGCCGGCCACCCGGAGCCGACCGAGCCGGGCCTGGCCAGGGCGCTGGCCGCCGCCCTGCCCGACGGCGCCACCCTCGTCGTCTCGTCGTCCATGCCCGTGCGGGACGTCGAGTGGTTCGCCGCCCCCCGCACCGGCCTGCGGGTGGTCGCCAACCGGGGCGCCAACGGGATCGACGGCGTGGTCTCGACGGCGGTCGGCGTGGCGCTCGCCGGCGGGCCGACGGCGGTGCTCGTCGGCGACGTGGCCTTCGTCCACGACGCCAACGCCCTCCTCGGCGCGCCCGGCCGGGCGATCGACCTCGCCGTCGTGGTCGTGGACAATGACGGCGGCGGCATCTTCTCGTTCCTCCCCCAGGCCGGGGCGCTGCCCGCCGACCGGTTCGAGCGCCTCTTCGGCACCCCCCACGGGGCCGACCCGTGCGCGCTCGCCGCGGCGTGGGGCGTGCCCGCCGCCCGGCTCGACCGCCTCGCCGACCTGCCGGCGGCGCTGGCCGGCGACGGCGTGCGGCTCGTCCACGTCCGCACCGACCGGGCCGGCAACGTCGCCGTCCACGACGAGGTGCACGCCGCCGTGGCCGCGGCCGTCAGCCGATCGGCGTGAGGATCCCCTCCAGCCGGACGAGGTCGCCCCACCGCTCGGCGGCGTAGGCCATGGCCGCGTCGTCGGCCACGGCGACGCTCAGCACGACCACGCCCTCCCTCGGCTCGGTCCACGACGCGTACACCGTGCCGAGCGGCGTGCCCGGCCCGCCGCCGGCGTGGGCCTCCTCCTGCACGGCCGCCAGGTCGGCTGCGCTCGGGAGGTCGCGCTCGACGACGCACAGCGGCCCGGCCCACATCTCGCGGACCCGGGCCTCGGCCGCCGGGCCCGAGCCCGGGCGGACGACGACACTGACCGTGAACGGCCCGTCCCACTCGCCGCCCGCCGGGTCGGACACCCAGACGGCGACCTCGCCGGGGACGCCGCCGACGCCGGCGAAGGCCTCGGCCGGGGCGGCGGTGCCGACCGGCTGGTCGCAGGCCGGCGAGAGGTCGGGCAGGGGCGTGGGCGGGCCGGCGTCCCCGGGCGGGCCGGGCGGCTCGGTCAGGGTGAACCGCTCGCCGTCGAAGGTGCCGACCACGTGCACGGTCGCCCACGTCGTGCCGGCCGCCGACTCCTTGCCGGCGACGGCGTCCCACGACCAGCCGGCGAGGTCGGGCCCGCCGCACTGCGGCGGGTACGAGTCGGCGATCCCGCCCAGGCAGAGCTGGGGCCCGTGGTCGGCGCTCTCGAGGACGGTGGTCGTCACCTCGTAGCGGGGCGGCTGCTCGGGCGGGGCGGTGGCGGTGGTGGTGACGGCGTCGTCCCCGCAGCCGGCGGCGGCGAGGGCGACGGCGGTGGCGATGGCGACGAGCGGGCGGCGCACGGTCCTTCGACGGCGCCTGGCGGCGCCCGGTTCCTCAGTCCTGCAGACGGGCCGCCAGCTCCGCCGCGCAGGTCGCCTCCACGACGGCGCTGTCCCGTTCCCTGAGCGCGGTCGCGAGCGGTGCGAAGCGGGCGTCGCGTTCGGCCGCCGCCTCGGCGGCGCGGGTGGCGTCCGCGTAGGCGGCATCGGCCTCGTCCGACTGGTCCGAGCCCTCCCTGCCGGCCGCGTCGGCGACGAAGACGCAGGCGGCGTCCCTGAGCACGGTCGCGCTCGGGCTGCGGGCGCCGCAGGACGACCCGGCCAGGACGGCGAGCACGAGCACGGCGGCGCTCCGCCGCGTCATCGGGGGCCCGCCAGCCCCGCCAACAGCCGGTCGTAGGCGGCCGACGTGACCGGCGAGACGCGAAGGCCCGGCACCGGCCCCGGCGTCACCGAGACGACGGTGGCGTCGAGCGAGCGCCACACGGTCGGGGGCACCGTCCCGATCGGCGTCTCGGCACCGCCGTCCTCGTCGGTGACGACGACGTCCCAGCGTCCGGTCGGCGGGACGAGCACGCTCGTCGGGTGCGTGCCGGCGGCCAGCTCGCTCACGTCGGCGACGCCGAGCGGGGTGCGGATGACGAGCAGCTCGCCGTCGAAGCGGCCCGGGTCGGCGACGTCGATGAGGACGGCCCGCAGGTCGAGGCCGTCGAGCACCTCCGGTGGCGTCAGCTCGGGGTCGAGCGGGCGGACGGTGGCCGGGAGCTGGTACCAGTCGTCCCCGGCGGCGCGCGCCTCGGGGGCCGACGCCGCGGACCCGTAGGCGGCGTGGAGGGGTGCGGGGGCGGACGGGTCGGCGCGCCGCGCGTCGGCCTCCCCGACCCAGTCGACGACCGTGTCAACCGTCGCCCCGCCGTCGGCGATGCGCCCGAGCTGCTCGTCGATCGTGGCCCCCGACGGGCCGAGCGCGTGGACGGCCCCGTCCGGGTCGACGGTGAACGCGACGACCACGCCCCACGGCGTGCGGTAGTCGGGGCGGTCGGCGAACCAGGCGAGGGTCACGAGGACCGGTGTCCCGGGCACCACCCCGGCGAACACCGACGTCGCCTCGCTCGCGCCCGTCGGCTCCCGGACGGTGAGCCGCTCCCCGGGGATCGGGCCCGGCGGGTCACCGCCGCCGGCCGGGCTCGTCGCCTGGTAGCGGGGGGCGGCGCCGTCGAGGGTCAGGAGCAGGTGATGGGCCGTCGAGGTCGTGGAGAACCGCTCGACCGGCGCCACGGCCTCGGCCTCGACGACGGCGTCCACGCCGTCGAGCCAGGCGCCGGCGTCCACGAACCCGTCGGTCGTCGCTCGCGGCCCGTCCCCCTCGAGCCTGGCCTCCCGCCCCGGCAACCGCCACGCCGCTGCCGCGCCCGTCACCGCCAGGGCCACGGCGACCGAGACCGCCGTCGATCTCCTCATCGGGATCCCGCCTCTCAGCTCTTGTACGCGCGCGCGTTGTCCACGTACGCGTACACGCCCGTCACGCTCTCGACGATCCGCATCCGCACGTCGACGCCCTCGTAGCCGTCGATCGTGTACGAGATCGGGCTGTCGTCCTGCTGCCAGGAGCTCGTCACGCCCACCGTCCTGCCGACCCGGTACACGAAGTTGACGTCCGTCAGGTGGGGGTCGTTCAGGTCGAGGTCGCTGACGTAGGTGTTCTCGCGACACGTCGTGTCCCGGTCGTAGGTGACCTCCCTGGCGTACAGGCTGTGCGTGACCGTCCCCGTCACGCCCGGGCCGACCCGCACGTTGACCCGCGAGCGCATCCGCCCCGGGAGGGTCACCCGGACGGTCTGGTACACGTAGCCGCCGGTCTCCGTCCGGTTCACCGCCGCGTAGAGGTGGCCGTCGCTGCCGCCGCCGTCGCGGGACGTCAGCGAGCTGCCGATGGCGCCCCAGTAGGCCGTCCCGGCCTCGAAGCTGGCGTTGGCGTGGAACGTCGAGCCGTTGTCCTCGGCGAGCGCGGCCGCGTCGTCCTGGCGCACGTACCCCTTCGACTCGAAGGGCACGACGCAGGTCGACATCGTCGGCCGGAGCAGGTCGAAGCTGTCGCCGTCCCCGGTGTGCGAGAGGCCGTGCGCGTGCCCCATCTCGTGGCCGGCGAGGCCGCGGATGATCGCCGCGTCGGTGGTGCCGGCGATGTCGAGCTCGATTCGGCTGAGCGTCCCGCTCGTGCTGCAGACGGCCTCCCCGGACTCTCCCGGCCCCCGGTCCTCGATGACGACCGGGAGGCCGAAGGTGGCGTCCTGGTACGTCAGGGTGTACGGGCTACCGACGGAGTTCGGGACGCCATCCCAGATGTCGAGCCCGGCGGCGGCCGGGGCCGTCCTCGTCGACGTCCAGCCCGAGCCGCTGAACCGCCACGGCACCTCGCGCCGGGTGACGCAGTGGATCTGGTGGATCTGCGGGTAGCCGGCGGCCGGGTCGGGCCAGGCCACGATGCCCCCGAGGACGACGGCCACGGCGACGAGCGGGGCGCACCAGGTGTGCCAGCCGGCCCGAATCGTCGCCTCGCCGCCCATGGTCCGACCCCCCTCCCAAGTCCACCGACGAGGACCGGGATGAACGGACAGTACGATATTGTCCGAATTCTGACAAGAGGGCGACCGGGTACCGTGGCCCGATGGCCGGCGAGGACAAGGGCGAGCGGTTCTGGGCGCTGCACCAGGGGCCGCAGCCGCTGCTGATGCCGAACCCCTGGGACGCCGGGTCGGCCCGCCTGCTGGCCGCGCTGGGCTTCCAGGCGCTGGCCACGACGAGCAGCGGGTTCGCCACGACGCTCGGGCGGCTCGACGGGGCGGTGACGAGGGACGAGGCGCTGGCCCACGCGGCGGTGCTGGCCGCCGCCGTGGACGTCCCCGTGTCGGCCGACCTCGAGAACTGCTTCGCCGACGACCCCGACGGCGTCGCCACCACCGTGCGCCTCGCCACCGAGACCGGCCTGGCCGGCTGCTCGGTGGAGGACTGCGAGGGGCCGGGCGGCCGCATCTACGACCGCGGGCTCGCCGCCGAGCGGGTGGCGGCCGCGGTGGAGGCGGCCCGCCGGGCCCCCGGCCGGTTCGTGCTCACGGCCAGGGCCGAGAACCACATCCGGGGCAACCCCGACCTGGCCGACACGATCGCCCGGCTCCAGGCGTACCAGGAGGCGGGGGCCGACGTGCTGTTCGCGCCGGGCGTCGTCGACCCGGGCGACCTGCGCCGGCTGGTGGCCGAGGTCGACCGGCCGGTCAACGTCCTCGCCCTCGCCGGCGCGCCGCCGGTGGCCGAGCTGGCGGCGATCGGCGTGCGCCGGGTGTCGGTCGGCGGCGCCTTCGCCTTCACCGCCGCCGGCGCCGTGGTCGAGGCGGCGAGGGAGCTGCTCGACCAGGGCACCTACGGCTACTGGGACCGGGCGAAGGCCGGGTCGGCGTCGGTGCGCGAGGCGCTGTCGAGCTGACCCGGCGGTTCGTGCACGACGGGCAGCTCCACCTTCGGTCGAAGGGCAGGGAACTAGCGGTTGTTGCCGATGGCGGGGCCGAGCCCGGGGTTGGGGCCCTCGTCGATGTTGCGGAAGGCGGTGAGGATCGCGTACATCGCCACCGCCGCGAACACCACGACGGCGACCATCACGATCACCGCCCGCCGCCACTCCCCGGCGTCGGCCCGCTTCGGCGACCCGGCGAGGCCGCCGGTCGCCCGCCAGAGGTCGCGGGGGGTCACCGCCTTCCACACGTCGGCCGAGCGCCTCGCCACCTCGTCGGGGGACATGGCCCCCGTGCCCTCGGCCTCCCGCAGCTTCGCCACCGCCGCCCGCTGGTCCTGCTCGGTGACCATCACCTGCCCGTTGTCCGCCATGTCCCCTATGGTCGCACGAGCACGGACAGCAGCGCCTGGAGCTTGGCCCTCGTCTCGGCCAGCTCGGTGGCCGGGTCGGAGTCGGCCACGATGCCGTTGCCGGCGAACACCCGGGCCGTCGCCCCCTCCAGCGCCGCGGTGCGCACGCCGACGGCGAAGCGGCCGTTGCCGGCGGCGTCCACCCACCCGACCGGGCCGGCGTAGCGGCCGCGGTCGAACCCCTCGAGCCGGGCGAGGAGCGCGTCCGCCTCCTCCCGCGGCCACCCGCACACGGCGGGGGTGGGGTGGAGGGCGGCGACCAGCTCGAGCACCGACGGGGCCGGCGCCGACAGCCGCCCGTGCACGAGCGTGGCCAGGTGCTGCACGTTGGCCAGGGCCACGACCGACGGCTCGGCCTCGGCGTCGAGGTAGGAGCACCAGGGGAGCAGCGTGTCGTGGACCATGTCGATCGTGATCTGGTGCTCGGAGCGGTCCTTGGCCGATGAGAGCAGGCCGGCGGCCAGGCGAGCGTCGGTCGTCGGGTCGGCGCTGCGGGGCGCGGTGCCGGCCATCGGGTGGGAGCGGACGAGGTCGCCGGCCCGGGACACGAGCAGCTCGGGGCTGGCGCCCACCATGCCGTCGGCGGCGACGACCATGGCCGACGGGTAGGCGGCCCGCAGCCGGCGGAGCACGGTGGGCCGGTCGAAGGGGCGGTCGCCCTCGACGTGGACCTCCCGGGCGAGCACGACCTTGGTGAGCCGGCGGGCCCGGATCTCGGCCGTCGCCGCCGCCACCGCGTCGCACCACTCGCCCGGCGGCCGGCACGGCCGGACCGAGAACGTCGAGGGGCCGAGGTCCTCGGCCGCCGGCGCCTCGTCCCAGGCCGGCTCGGCGTCGCCCACCGTCGTCACCCAGGCCGTGCCGTCGGGGTCCCGGCCGACGACCACCTCGGGGACGGTGAGCACCCACGGCGCGCGCCGGTCGTAGGGGAGGGCGCCGAAGGCCACCGGGCCGCACCCGGGCCGGCCCACCTCGTCGTCGACCTCGAACGAAGCCAGGGCGGCCATGACCTCGTCGGGGCCGCCGGACAGCCGGGCGGCCACCCCGTGCCCGGCGAGCCCGGTGCCCTCCCTCGTGAACAGGACGCCGTCCCGCCCGGCCACGTGGACGAGGTCGGGCTCGCCGTCGAGCCGCCGGGTGACGACCCGGGTCACCGCCCGCTCCTCGTGCCGAGCAGGAGCTGGACGATGCCCCCGGACAGGAGCCGGCGCTCGGCGTCGGGGAACCCGGCGTCGACCACCATGCCGGCGAGCTCGGCCGGGGCCGGGAGGTAGGCCACCGACTCGGGCAGGTAGCGGTAGGCGTCGCGGTCGGACAGGAGCCCGCCGATGCGGGGCACGACCCGGCCGAAGTAGACGCGGTGGCCGGCCCGCAGCAGGCGCAGCTCGGGCTCGGCCACCTCGAGCAGGGCGATCCGCCCGCCGGGGCGCACGACCCGGGCCAGCTCGGCCAGGAACGGCGGGAGGGCCACGAAGTTGCGGAGGGCGAAGCCGCAGGTGGCCCCGTCCACCGAGCCGTCGGGGAGCGGGAGGCGGAGCGCGTCGGCCTGCACCAGCGGGGCGTCCGTGCGGCCGGCGGCGAGCATGCCCCACGACAGGTCGACGCCGACCGGGCGGTGCCCGGCGGCGGCCAGCACCCGGCACAGGTCGCCGGTGCCGCAGGCCAGGTCGACGACCCGGGAGCCGGCGGCCAGGCCGAGCGCCCGCACGGCCCGGCGGCGCCAGCCGGCGTCCATGCCGAACGTCATCACC
>DASWMK010000241.1 GCA_036399815.1 Acidimicrobiales bacterium | reverse complement strand
CTCGATGCCGGACCGCACGACGATGCGGTCGAGCGACCGGCACTGGGCGGCGGCGCCGAGGGCGGCCACCGTCGCCGCCTCCGTGCGGGCCGCGGCGGCGCGCGGGCTGGAGCGGGCGTTGGGCTCGTAGACGCCGCAGTGCACGACGGCCGTCGGGTCGAAGTCCCGGACGGCCGCGACCATGCGCCGGCGGTCGAGCGGCTCGACCAGCCGGAACCGGGCCCGCTGGAGCCGGCGCCTGGGCGGCTCCCGGTCGACGCCGGCGACCTCGTCCACGAACGGCGCCGCGTCCAGCAGCGCGGCCACGCGGGTGCCGAGCTCGCCGCCCATCCCCGTCACGAACACCCTCACGGCGCTCCCCCCTGCTGCTCGCGGTCGCCCGCGCGCTGCTCCGGCCGCATGGTCGGGAACAGCACCACGTCGCGGATGTTCGGCGTGTCGGCCAGCAGCATCGCCAGGCGGTCGATGCCGACGCCCAGCCCGCCGGTCGGGGGCAGGCCGTACTCCAGCGCCCGCAGGTAGTCCTCGTCGACCAGCATGGCCTCGGCGTCGCCGGCCGCCCGCTGCCTGGCCTGCTCCTCGAACCGGGCCCGCTGCTCCACGGGGTCGACCAGCTCGCTGAACGCGTTGCACAGCTCCCGCCCGGCGACGACGGCCTCGAACCGCTCGACCAGCCCCGGCACCTCGCGGTGGGCCCGGGCCAGCGGCGACACCTCCTGCGGGTAGTCGCACACGAACACCGGCCCCCACAGCGCGGGCTCGGTCGTCTTCTCGTAGACCTCCAGCACGAGCTTGCCGGGGCCCCACGCCGGCTCGACCCGCACGCCGTGGCCTTCGGCCACCCGGCGCAGCTCGTCGACCCCCATCCCCACGTCGACCCGCACCCCGGCCTGCTCCTCGACCAGCTCGGCCATCGTGGCCCGGCGCCACGGCGGGGCGACGTCGAGCTCGCGGCCCTGGTAGGTCAGGGTCGTCGTCCCGCACAGCTGGGTCGCCAGGTGGGCGACCAGCTGCTCGGTCAGCGCCATCATGTCCCGGTAGTCGGCGTAGGCCTCGTACAGCTCGAGCATCGTGAACTCGGGGTTGTGCCGGGGGGACATCCCCTCGTTGCGGAACACCCGGCCGATCTCGAACACCTTCTCGATGCCGCCGACGACCAGCCGCTTCAGCCGCAGCTCGATGGCGATGCGGAGGTACAGCTCCATGTCGAGCGCGTTGTGGGTGGTGACGAACGGGCGGGCGGTGGCCCCGCCGGCGATGGGCTCGAGGATCGGCGTCTCGACCTCGAGGAAGCCGCGGTCCTCCAGCCACCGCCGGGTGAGGGACACGGCCCTGGCCCGGAGGACGGCCACGCGGCGAGCCTCCGGCTCCAGCCACAGGTCGACGTAGCGCTGCCGGTAGCGGGTGTCGACGTCGGTGAGGCCGTGCCACTTGTCCGGCCAGCCCCGCCGGGTGCGGGCCAGCACGGCCAGCTCGTCGACCCGGACGGACAGCTCGCCCCGCTTCGTCTTCATGACCGGCCCGCGGACGCCCACCCAGTCGCCGAGGGACAGCGCGCAGAAGCGGTCGAACGCCGCCGAGAAGGCCCGGCCGGCGAACAGCTGCACGGTCCCGGTCGCGTCGCCGAGGGTGGCGAAGGCCAGGCGGCCCTGCGGCCGGTGGAGCAGGACCCGGCCGGCGACCGACTCGACGGGGCCGTCCTCCCAGCCGGGGGCCTCGCCGTCGAAGCGGGCGTGGAGGTCGGCGGCGGTGGCGGTGCGGTCGAAGCGATACGGGACGCCGTCGTCGGCCATCAGGCCGCCCGGTTCCGCTCGTACACGAGCCGGAGGCCGTGGAGCGTGAGCCAGGGGTCGTGGTGCTGGATCGACGAGGCCAGCGGGGCCATCAGCGCGGCGAGCCCGCCGGTGGCGACCACCGTCGACTCGCCCAGCTCCTGCGCGAACAGGCGGCACAGCCCGTCGACCTGCGCGGCGAACCCGTGGATGGCGCCCGACTGCACGGACTCGACCGAGCTCTTGCCGATGACGTGGCGGGGCGGCACCAGCTCGACCCGGCGCAGCAGGGCGGCGCGGGCGAACAGCGCGTCGAGGCTGATCTCGATGCCGGGGACGATGGCCCCGCCGAGGTACTCGCCCTTCGCCGAGATGGCGTCGAAGGTGGTGGCCGTGCCGAAGTCCACGACGATCGTCGGCCCGCCGTAGCGGTCGAAGGCGGCGACCGCGTTGGCGATGCGGTCGGGGCCGACCTCGCGAGGGTTGTCGTAGAGGATCGGGATGCCGGTGCGGGTGCCGGGCTCGAGCACGACCGGCGGGAAGCCGAAGTAGCGGTCGGCCATCTCCCGCAGGGCGGCGGTCACCCGGGGCACGCCCGAGCACACGGCCATGCCGTCGACCACCTGCTCCCACGCCGCGTCGTGGAACCCGAGCAGGTCGCGGATCAGCAGCGCCAGCTCGTCCGACGTGCGCTCCGCGTTGGTGGCGAGGCGCCAGTGGTCGACCAGGTCGTCGTCGCCGTACAGGCCGACGACGGTCTCGGTGTTGCCGACGTCGATGGCGAGCAGCATGGCGAGGCGACGGTACCCGCTGGCGGGGTTCAGCCCGGGGCGCGCGCGACGACGTCGAGGCCGAGGTCCAGCACCGGCGCCGAGCTCGTGAGCGCGCCGGACGAGATGCAGTCGACGCCGGGCACGGCGTAGTCGGCCACCGTCGCCAGGGTCACGCCGCCCGACACCTCGATCAGGCAGCGCCCGCCGACCACGCCGACCGCGGCGCGGACGTCGTCGGGGGTCATGTTGTCGAGCAGCACGGCGGTGGCCCCGGCCTCGACGGCCTCGCGCACCTGGTCGAGCGAGTCGCACTCCACGTGGACCGTCCGCCCCGGCCACCGCTCCTTGGCCGACCGAACGGCCTCGGCGATGGGGAGCACGGCCAGGTGGTTGTCCTTGAACATGACCCAGTCCGAGAGGTTGCCCCGGTGGTTCACGCCGCCGCCGGCCCGCACGGCGGCCTTCTCGAGCGACCGCAGCCCCGGCGTGGTCTTGCGGGTGTCCCACACCCGGGCCGTGCCGCCGGCGGCGGCCACGGCGTCGACGAAGCGGCGGGTGAGCGTGGCGATGCCCGACAGGTGGCAGAGCAGGTTGAGCGCCGTCCGCTCCGCGGTCAGCACCGACGCGAGCGGGCCGTCGACGGTGGCGACCGTGTCCCCCTTGCCGATCCGGTCGCCGTCGGCGGCCGACCACTCGACGGCGATCGACGGGTCGACCTGGCGGAACGCCTCGGTGGCCGCCTCCCGGCCGGCGAGCACGCCGTCCGCCCGCGGCACGAGCCTCGCCTCGGCGCGCGCGCCGGGCGGCAGGAGCGCGGAGGTGATGTCGCCGAGCGGGGTGAGGTCCTCGGCCAGCGCCCTGGCCACGACCTCGCTGATGGCGCTCAACCGAACCCGCGCGCGTCCTGCTTGAGGGCGGTGTCGACGGTCAGCGCGGCGGCCACGACGAGGCTGCGGAGCGGGTCCTCGAGGGGTCGGTGGATCTGGAGGACGTAGTTGTCCGCCGTCGTGAACATCGTCTTCG
This sequence comes from Acidimicrobiales bacterium, assembly GCA_036399815.1. Classification (NCBI taxonomy): domain Bacteria; kingdom Bacillati; phylum Actinomycetota; class Acidimicrobiia; order Acidimicrobiales; species Acidimicrobiales bacterium. The sequence continues at coordinate 1,749 of DASWMK010000241.1, read as the reverse complement.
CCAGCCCCTCCCACGTCTTGGTGATGCGGGCCACCTCGGTGCCGGTGCGGTCCTGGATGCTGAAGTTCCAGGCCCGCCAGTTCTCCGCGTTGATCGACCCGTAGGTCTGACCGCCCGACTCGAGCGAGAAGCGGATCTTCCCGATGGCGTTCTGCTGCACGGCCCAGCCGATCTCGTTGCCCTGGCCGTCCAGCACCTGCACCTTCGACTTCATGACCTTCGCCGGGCGGGTGACGGCCAGCAGGACGTGGCCGTGCACGTCGGTCACCTGGAGCTTGTGGGTCATGAACTGGTCGAAGGAGGTGAGCACCCGCACGACCTTCTTCGCCGCGCTCTGGCCCACCTGGCGGACGGCGCCGATCTGGCGGCCGTGCTGGTCGTAGATGGCGTACTCGTTGTTGATCTCGATGAGCTTGGCCTTCTGGTTCACGACCAGGACCGGCTCGGTGAAGATCGTGCCGCCGCCCTGGTGGCCGACGGCGGCGCCCACCCGCTGGACGTCGGCCACGATGCGCTCGGTCGCCCGGTTCACGGTCGGCACGTGCCCGGCGCCGCCCGGCGGGTCGACCGACTGGCGGCCGTGCGACGCCACGTGCTCGGTCCACTGGGACCCGTCGTAGTACCGCAGCTCGTGGCGGCCGAACGGGTCCGGGTACCAGTTCGGCGCGTACGTCCCGCTATCCGTCACGGCGGGCGAGCGTACCGTCGTGGTGCACCACCCGCCGCGCCAGGTGGGGCCGGGTGGCGGGGAAGTCGGTGCGCGTGTGGGCGCCGCGCGACTCCTCGCGCACGAGCGCCGCGCACACGAGCGCGAGGCCGACGGTCGCCAGGTTGCGGACCTCCCTGGCCTCCCGGTCGTCGCCCGCCGTGGCCGCGACGGCGTGGAGGCAGTTGGCCGTCGTGGCGAGCGACGAGGCCGACCGCAGCACGCCGGCGCCCGCCGTCATCGCCCGCTGGAGCTCGGCCCGGCCGGGCGGCGGCCCGTCCCCCAGGTCGGCGGGCGGGGGCGGCGGGCCGAGCACGGCCAGCGGCTCGTCCAGGGCCCGCATGGCGCCGGTGGCGCTCGGGCCCGACCGGCCGGCCTCGACGGCCTCGACCACCCGGAAGGCGAACACCATGCCCTCGAGCAGCGAGTTCGACGCCAGCCGGTTGGCGCCGTGCACGCCGCTGCAGGCCGCCTCGCCGGCCGCCCACAGGCCGGGCAGCGACGAGGCGCCGTCGAGGTCGGCGAGGATGCCGCCGCAGAGGTAGTGCGCGGCCGGGGCGATCGGCAGCCAGTCGGTGGCCGGGTCCAGGCCGACCTCGGCCAGCGCGGCGGCGATCGTCGGGAACCGCTGGGCGAAGCGGTCGAGCCCGGTGGCGTCGAGCCACAGGTGCTCGACCCCCTGGCCGAGCATGCGGGCCGTCATCGCCTTGGCGACCGCGTCCCTTGGCAGCAGCTCGTCCACGAACCGCTCGCCCTCGGCGTCCCTCAGCAGGGCGCCGTGGCCCCGGAGGGCCTCGGACAGCAGCGGGCGGGGCATGGCCGGGTGGTGGAGAGCCGTCGGGTGGAACTGGACGAACTCCACGTCGGCGACGGCCACGCCGGCCCGCAGCGCCATGGCCACGCCGTCGCCCGTCGTCTCGGCCGGGTTCGTCGTGACGGCGAACAGCTGGCCGGCGCCGCCGGTGGCCACGAGCACGTTGGCCGCCCGCACCTCGCCGAGGGCGCCGTCGCCGTCGACCGCCGTCACCCCCCGGCAGGCGCCG
>DASWMK010000240.1 GCA_036399815.1 Acidimicrobiales bacterium | reverse complement strand
GCCCCGGCCCTGCTCGTGGTGCGCCGCCGGGCGACGGCGGGGGCCGGCGGGTGAGCGGGGTCGTCATCGTCGGCAGCGCGAACGCGCTGGTCGGCCTCGACGCCGGCTGGGACGTGCTCGCCGCCGGCGGCACCGCGCTCGACGCCGTCGAGGCCGTCACCCGGATCGTGGAGGACAACCCGGAGGACCGCACGGTCGGCACCGGCGGCCTCCCGAACCTGCTCGGCGAGGTCGAGCTCGACGCGTCGGTGATGGAGGGGACGACCAGGCGGGCCGGGGCCGTCGCCGGGCTGCGGGGGTTCCGTCACCCGGTGTCGGTGGCGAGGGCCGTGCTCGACCGCCTGCCCCACGTGCTCCTCGTGGGCGACGGCGCGGCCCGGTTCGCGGCCTCGGTCGGCGCCGAGCGGGGCGTGCTGCTGACCGAGGCGACGGCCGCCCTGTGGCGGGCCCGGCTGGAGGACGTGCTCGGCGGGCGGGCGACGGTGGAGGACCTCGTCGCCGGCCGGGCCGGGCTCGACCTGGCCGAGCTGGCCCGCCTGGCCACCGACCCCGACCGGGTCACCGGCACCGTCGACGTGCTGGCGAGGGACGCGGCCGGCCGGCTGGCCGTGGCCGTGAGCACCAGCGGGTGGGCGTGGAAGTACCCGGGCCGGGTCGGCGACTCGCCGGTGATCGGCGCCGGCAACTACGCCGACGACCGCTACGGCGCGGCGGCCTGCACGGGCTTTGGCGAGCTCGCCATCCGCAGCGGCACGGCCGGCCGGGTGGTGGCCGGCATGGCGGCCGGGCTGGCGGTCGGGGACGCGTGCGCCGCCGCCCTGCGGGACCTGGCCGGGATGGGCGGGCGCAGCGCCCCCCTCGTCGTCAGCGTGGTCGCCCTCGACCGCGACGGCGAGGTCGCCGCGGCGACGACGGACCGGGTGACGAGGCGGGAGTACGCCGTGCGGACCGAGGACCTGCCGGCCGCCGAGCTGCGCGACCGCCTCGTGGTCGACGTGGGGTAGGCCGGACTCAGGCGACCAGGGCGACGACGGCGAGGACGGGCACGGCCGCGACGAGCACGGCGGCCAGCACCGCGGCGTAGGGGAGGAGGGCGGCGCCGCCGGCGACCGCGTCGAGGCCGTCGCGCACGGCGCGGACGGGGGAGTGGTCGCGCACGATGCCGACGGCCTGCCACAGCGCCCGCAGCCGCCCGAGCCGAGGGCCGCCACGGATCCTCGGCAGCAGGTCCTCGTTCAGCCGCCGGCCGGGCTCGCCGGTGACCCAGGCGCCGGTGAGCGCGTCCCGCAGGTCGTCCTCGCCGTCCGCCACCTCCCGCAGCCGGCGCCGGTAGAGCGTGAGCAGGGCGGCGGCGAGGAGGGCGACGGCGGCGACGCCGACGGCCACCCCGGCCGGGGCGACGGCGGCCACCAGCGCGGCGTCGACCAGCCCGGCGACGGCGACGACCACGGCCAGCAGGCGGACGAGGCGGCCCGCCCACCGGAGGCCGGCCATCGCCACCCCGAGGACGACGTCCAGCCTCGCCCGCCGCTCCGTGTCGCCCATGGGTGCCGACTGTGACACGCGGGGCGCCGCCAGGCGCGAGGCGCGGGCGGCCGCGGGCGCGACCGGCGCCGGGCCTCGCCCTCGGGCCCGTGGGCCGCCGCGTAGCCTCCGGCCGGTGACCGGGTTCCAGCGCGACGTGCTCGCCGTGCTGGCCCGGCTGCGCCCGGGCGAGGTCGTCACCTACGGCGAGGTGGCGGCCGAGGCCGGCCACCCGGGGGCGGCGCGGGCCGTCGGCGCCCTCCTCGCCGCCTCGGACGGCACCCTGCCCGTGGTGGCGGGTGGTGACCTCGACCGGCCGCCTGGTGCCGGGGAGCGAGGCCGAGCACGAGCGCCGGCTGGCGGCCGAGGGGGTCGCCGTCGTCGCCGGCCGGGTACGAGCGGGGAATACCCGGCGCCGCCCCGGCGTCGGCCTCCTGCGATGACCATCTACGACCTCCCCGCCAGCTCGCTGTCCGGCGAGCCCGACGCCCTGTCCCGCCACCGGGGCAAGGCCGCGCTCGTCGTCAACGTCGCCTCCCGCTGCGGCCTCACCCCCCAGTACGCCGGGCTCGTCCGCCTCCAGGAGCGCTTCGCCGACCAGGGCTTCACCGTGCTCGGCTTCCCGTGCAACCAGTTCGGCCGCCAGGAGCCGGGGACGCCCGAGGAGATCGCCACCTTCTGCTCGACCACCTACGGGGTGGACTTCCCGCTGTTCGAGAAGGTCGAGGTCAACGGGCCCGGCCGCCACCCGGTGTTCGACGAGCTCACCGCCGTGCCCGACGCCGACGGCGAGGCCGGCGACGTGCAGTGGAATTTCGAGAAGTGGGTGGTGGACGCGGACGGCCGCCCGGTCGCCCGCTTCCGGCCCGGCACCGACCCGGAGGCCGACGAGGTCGTCGCCACCATCGAGCAGGTCCTGCCGGGGGCGAGCTGAGCGCTGCCCCCGGCGCCCGGCGGCGCATCCTCCCCGACCTGTCGCCGCTGCGCGACTCCCGCGAGTACCGCCTCCTCTACAACGGGCAGCTCGTCTCGTTCCTCGGGCGCCAGGTCACGGTCGTCGCCGTCCCGCTCCAGGTCTTCCTGCTCACCGACTCGTCGCTCGCCGTCGGCCTGCTCGGCATCGCCCAGCTGGTGCCGCTGCTGGCCTTCTCCCTCGTCGGCGGGGCCGTCGCCGACGCCGTCGACCGCAGGAAGCTGCTGCTCGTCACCCAGGCGCTGCTCGCCCTCACCTCGGTGGGGCTGGCGCTGAACGCCATGACCGACGACCCCGCCGTCTGGCCCCTCTACGTGCTCACCGGGGCGGCGGCCGGGCTGTCGGCCATCGACTCGCCGACCCGCACGGCGGCCATCCCGGGGCTCGTGCGCCGCGAGCAGCTGCCGGCCGCGCTCGCCCTCAACCAGGTGCTCTACCAGGTCGGCGGGGTCGTCGGCCCGGCCGTCGGCGGCGTCGCCATCGCCCGCTTCGGCTTCGCCGCCGCCTACTGGATCGACACGGCCTCGTTCGCGGCGGCCGCCGTCGCGGTGGTCCGCATGCGGCCGATGGTGCCGGAGGGCGGGGGCACGAAGGCCGGCCTGGCGTCGGTGGCCGAGGGCTTCCGGTTCCTGAAGGGCCGCCGGGCCCTCCAGGGCACGTTCGTGATCGACGTGAACGCCATGGTGTTCGGCATGCCGAGGGCGCTGTTCCCGGCGCTCGGCACCGAGGTGTTCGGCGGCGGGGCGACGACCGTCGGCCTGCTCAACGCCGCGCCGGGCGCCGGCGCGCTGGTCGGCGCGCTCACCACGGGCTGGGTCAGCGGGGTGCGGCGACCGGGCGTCGCCGTGCTCTGGGCGGTGACCGTGTGGGGGATCGCCATCGCCGGGTTCGGCGCCGTGCCGTGGCTGCCGCTCGGGCTCGTGCTGCTCGCGGTCGCCGGCGCGGCCGACGTGGTGTCGGCCGTGTTCCGGAACACGATCCTCCAGCTCGAGGTGCCCGACCGGCTGCGGGGGCGGCTGTCCGCCGTGCACATCGCCGTCGTCACCGGCGGGCCCCGCCTGGGCGACGCGGAGGCCGGCGCCGTCGCCGCCGTCACCACGCCGCGGTTCTCGGTGGTGTCGGGCGGGCTGGCCTGCGTGGCCGGCGTGCTCGTGATCGCCCGGCTGATGCCCCAGCTGGCCGCCTGGCGGCCGCCGCCCGAGCCCGAGCCGGCCGCCGCGCCGGCGTCCGCCTAGCGCTCCTCGACGGCCGTCGGCGTGCCGTACTCGGCCAGCAGGTCGAGGAAGGGGACGGCGTCGAACGCCTCCGGCCCGAGCACGCCGGTGCCCCGCCAGTCGCCCCGGTCGAGCAGCTCGAGGGCGGCGACCGGGTTGAGCGCGGTCTGGAGGACGACGGCCTGGCAGCCCCACTCCTCCATGCAGCGGTCGTTGTCGGCCACGTGGTACAGGTACACCTCCCGCGGCGACCCGTCCTTGCCCGTGCCCTTCACCCAGGTGCCGGCGCAGGTGCGGCCGTGCATGCGGTCGCCGAGCGTCGCCGGGTCGGGCAGCACGGCGGCGACCACGTCCCTCGGGGCCACCTCCACCCCCCGCACGCTGACCGGCTCGGTCGAGTCGAGGCCGAGGAGGTGGAGCGTGCGCAGCACGTCGACGAACTCCTGGCCGAGCCCGTACTTGAACGTCACCCGCCGGCAGTCGACCCAGCGGGGGATGAGCACGACCTCCTCGTGCTCGACGTTCACGCACTCGACGGCACCGATGCCCTCGGGGAACTCGAACACCTCCGGCTCGGAGAACGGCTCGGTGGTGTACCAGCCGCGGTCCCGCTCCCACACGAGCGGCGGGTTCAGGCACTCCTCGATCGTCGTCCAGATCGAGAACGTCGGCGCGAACGCGTAGCCCTCGACGACGAGGTCGGCCCCGTCCCGCACGCCGATCTCGTCGATCGAGGAGAACAGGTGGTCGGCGGCGTAGCGGGCGAGCACGTCGGACAGGCCGGGCTCGACGCCCATGCCGACCAGGGCCAGCAGCCCGGCCCGCTCCCAGCGCTCGGCCGCCGCGAACTGCTCGTCGCCGAGCATCACCCCGGGCACCTCGTACGGGCGCTCGGGATGGGGCCGCGACAGGCTCATCGCCATGTCGAGGTAGCCGCAGCCGGCGTCGAGCGCGGCGTCGAAGATCGGCGGGTCGAAGCGGGGGTCGCAGGCGTTGACGACGACATCGGCCCTGGAGGCGTGGGCCAGGTCGGCGACGGCGGCCCGGTCGCCGGCGTCGAGGGCGGCGGCGGCGAAGCGGCCGTCGGCCAGCCGGTCGGCGACGGCCTGGGCGCGCGCCGGGTCGACGTCGGCGAGCACCATGTGGTCCACGAACGACCGCCGGGCGGCGACGGCGGCGATGGCCGAGCCCACCCCGCCGGCGCCGACGACGAGGGCGCGCACGTCAGCTCAGGATCTTGGTGAGCATGTGGGCCAGGACCGCCTTGGCCTGGGCCACGGTGAGGCCGCGGGTCTCCCGCAGGGTCTCCCACGTCGGCCACGTGGTGGCGACGAGGAGGGCGGAGGCGACGACCTCGCGCTGCTCGCAGTCGTACGCCTTCAGCTCCGGCTCGAACACCCGCTCGACCTCGAGCCAGGCCCGGTCCCTCGCCGCCTGGATCTGGGTGGCGACCTCACGGGAGAACGGCGCCTGGAGCCCGGCCGCCCGCCTGATCGGGGTGATCTTCTCCATGCGCAGCGCCTTCACGTCGACGAAGGCGGCGATGCGCTCGCGGAGGGTGTCGGGCAGCGGCCCGTACATCAGCAGCGGGAGCAGGCGCAGCTCGTAGTGGCGCTCGGCGGCCGCCGCGAACAGGGTGTCGAGGTCGCGGAAGTGGACGTAGACCGAGCGCCGGGAGACGCCGGCCCGGTCGGCGACCATGGCCGCCGTCGGCCGCAGCTCGCCCTCCTCCAGCAGCTCGAGGAACGCATCGACGACGGCGGCGAACGTGCGCTTCGACCGGGCGATGCGGCCGTCGACCTTGACCGGCCCCGTGTCGGGACCGTCCCCGTGCTCGGCGTCCCACGACTCGTCCGAGCGTTCCTCGTCGACCACCTCGAGCATCATCACCGGCCCCTTCGCGGCACTCGGCACGCCGCACACCGTAGTCGCCCGCCCACGACTCGTCTTACCGGCCGGTCACCAACCCCCGGAGCGGGGGAAACCGCTGGTAGCCTGCCGGGTGGCGGGGTGTGAGCCGGGCGAACCGGCGCCCCGCGGGTCTCCGCATCGACCGCGCGGCGACCCAACCGCGAAGATCCGGAGAGCTGTTGCACACCACCTTCCGGGCGCTCGGGGTCGCACCCGACCTCTGCGCCACCCTCGCCGAGCGGGGGATCACCACCCCGTTCGCCATCCAGTCCCTGACCATCCCCGACGCCATGGCCGACCGCGACGTGTGCGGCAAGGCCAAGACCGGCTCCGGGAAGACCCTGGCCTTCGGCCTCCCGCTCGTGGAGCGGACCGCCAAGGCCCTGCCCCGCCGCCCCCGCTCGCTCGTGCTCGTCCCCACCAGGGAGCTGGCCGTGCAGGTGAGCGAGGAGCTCGCCCCCCTCGGCGCCGTCCGCCAGATCCGGGTGGCCGCCGTGTACGGCGGGTCGAGCATCCCGGCCACCGTCACCGCCCTCCGCAAGGGCGTCGAGATCGTGATCGCCACCCCGGGGCGGCTGATCGACCTCATCGAGCGGGGCGAGATCTCGATGGCCGACGTCAGCCGCGTCGTGATCGACGAGGCCGACCGCATGGCCGACATGGGGTTCCTGCCCCAGGTCGAGTGGGTGCTGCGCCACACCGACGGGCGCCACCAGACCCTGCTGTTCTCGGCCACCCTCGACGGCGCCGTCGAGACCCTCGTCACCCGCTACCAGCGCGACCCGGTCCGCCACGAGGTGGCCTCCGCGTCGGTGACCGTCGACGGCATGGACCACCGCTTCGTGCTCGTGCACGAGATGGACAAGGTGAAGGTGGCCGCGGCGATCGCCAGGGGCGTGCAGCGCACGCTCGTGTTCGTGCGGACCAAGCGGGGTGCGGACCGCCTCGTGCGCAACCTGCGGGCCGAGGGCGTCAACGCCGCCGGCCTGCACGGCGACCTCCGCCAGTCGGCCAGGGAGCAGGCGCTGTCCCGATTCTCCGAGGGCGACCTGCCCGTGCTGGTGGCCACCGACGTCGCCGCCAGGGGCATCCACGTGGACAGCATCGACGTGGTCGTCCACTACGACCCGCCCGAGGACCACAAGGCCTACCTCCACCGGTCGGGCCGCACGGCGAGGGCGGGCGACACCGGCCTGGCCGTCACGCTCGTGCTCTGGAACGAGGAGCTGGCCGTGCGGCGGCTGCAGACCCGCCTCGGCATCCGCTCGCCGATCACCGAGATGTTCTCGAACGACCCCCGGCTGGCCGACCTGGCCGCCTGGGACCCGCACGCCACCGCCGAGGTCGCGTAGGACACACCGGCGTGCCCCGTCGCCCGCCGCCGTTCCTCGCCGGGTTGCCGGCGGTGGCCGAGGCGGCGGGAGCGACGGCGGCCCAGGTGCTCGCCGCGCTCGCCGTGCGCCTCGGGGCGCCGGCCGACGGGCGGCTGCGGCTGCTCGCCGAGGCCGGCGACCCGGTGCCTCCGCCGGGCCTCGCCCTCGCCCTCGACCCGCCCGACGGTGCCGGGCCGGGCCTGCTCGGCGAGGCCCACGAGGCGCTGCTGCCCGCTGGGCGGCGGCGGGCGGCCGGCGCCCACTACACGCCGGCGCCG
>DASWMK010000239.1 GCA_036399815.1 Acidimicrobiales bacterium | reverse complement strand
CGACGCCCGCTCCCTGCCCCGCTCGTCGGTCGCCCGCCAGCTCGACGAGATCCGCCGCACCCGCTTCCCGGCGGTCGGCGCCGACCCGGTCGAGGTCGTGGCCGAGGTGGCGCCCGACGCGCCGGAGCTGGCCGCCTGGGTCGACGGCCTCCGGTCGCTGCCCGGCGTGGCCGGCGTGGACGCGTCGCCCGTCGCCGACGGCGCGGCCGCCACCCTGGTCGAGGTCGTCCCCGCCGGCGACGGCCAGGGCGACGCCGAGGCGCTCGTCCAGCGCCTGCGGGCCGACCGCCCGCCGTTCCCCGCGCTGGTCACGGGCGACGCCGCCGAGCTGGTCGACCAGAAGGCGTCGGTGGCCGACCGGCTGCCGCTCGCCGGCGCGCTCGTCGGCTTGGCCACCCTCGTGCTGCTGTTCCTGATGACCGGCTCGGTCGTGCTCGCGGTGAAGGCGCTGGTGATGAACGTGCTGTCGCTCGGGGCCACCTTCGGCGTGCTCGCCTGGGGCTTCCAGGACGGGCACCTCGGCGGCCTGCTCGGCTTCGACCCGGTCGGCGCCCTCGACGCCACCGTCCCCCTCGTCGTGTTCATCTTCGCCTTCGGGCTCTCCATGGACTACGAGGTGTTCCTGCTGTCCCGCATCCGGGAGGCGTGGGAGGCGACCGGGGACAGCGACCTGGCCGTGCGCCGCGGCCTCCAGGCCAGCGGCCGGGTGATCACGTCGGCGGCCCTGCTGATCGTCGTCGTGTTCGCCGGGTTCGCCACCGGCGAGCTCGTGCTCGTCGAGCAGCTGGGCGTGGGCCTCGCCGTCGCCGTGGTCGTCGACGCCACCGTCGTGCGCACGGTGCTGGTGCCGGCGACGATGAAGCTGATGGGCCGGTGGAACTGGTGGGCGCCGGCCCCGCTGCGGCGCCTCCACGACCGGTTCGGCACGGCCGAGCCGGTGGCCGCGCTCAGCGGGCCGTGAGGCCCGCCGCGTCGCAGAGGCGCTGGGCCATGCGCCGGAAGATCAGGGCGTGGAACGGGAGCATGGCGTACCAGTAGGCCAGGCCCCACAGGCCCCTCGGGTGGAAGCGGGCCCGCTGGTGGAGCCGGCTGCCGCCCTCGCCGTCGGGGTCGACCCGCCACTCGAGCCAGGCGGCGCCGGGCAGGCGCATCTCGGCCCGCAGGCGCAGCAGCCGGCCCTCCTCGAGCGCCTCGACCCGCCAGAAGTCGAGCGTCTCGCCGACCCGCAGGTCGTCCGGGTCGCGCCGCCCCCGGCGCCGCCCGGAGCCGCCGACCACCTGGTCGAGGAAGCCCCTGATCCCCCACAGGAAGTCGGCGGCGTACCAGCCGCGGGAGCCGCCGATCCCCCGCACGGTGCGGAACAGCTGCTCGGGCGGCGCCGGGCAGTCCACGTCCTGGTCGTCGGCCAGCACGGCGGCCCCGGCCCAGGACGGGTCGGTCGGCATCGGGTCGGCCGGCGAGCGGCCCCCCACCTCGGCGCCGGCCCAGGTCGTCGCCACCTCGTGGGCCTCGACCTGGCGGATGGCCAGGCGCACGGCCTCCCGGAACGGCGTGGCCGCCAGGCCGGGGTACAGGGCCGCGGCCGGCCGGTCGCGCACGACGACCTCGTTCACCAGGCTGTCGACCAGCGGGCGGGCCAGCCCCCTCGGCAGCGGGGTGACGAGGCCGATCCACAGCGACGACAGGCGGGGGCTGAGCAGCGGGACGGGGACGACCACCCGGCGCCGCAGCCCACGCTCCTCGGCGTACACGCCCATCATCTCCTCGTAGGTGAGGACGTCGGGCCCGCCGACCTCCAGCACCCGGCCGAGGGCCCGGTCGTCGCCGAGCACGGCGACGAGGTGGGCCAGCACGTCGGCGACGGCGACCGGCTGGCAGCGGGTCCGCACCCACCGGGGGGTGACCATCACGGGCAGCACGTCGACGAGGTGGCGCAGCATCTCGAAGCTGGCGCTCCCCGAGCCGATGACGACGGCCGCCCGCAGCTCGGTCACCGCCACCGGGCCGGCGGCCAGCACCCGGCCCACCTCGTGGCGGCTGCGGAGGTGGGGCGACAGGTCGGGGTCCTCGTCCCGGCCCAGGCCCCCGAGGTAGACGAGCTGGCGGAGGCCGGCGGCGGCGGCCGCGTCGCGCATGGCCGCGGCGGCCGCGCGGTCCCGCTCGGCGAAGTCGCCCTCGCCGCCGCCCATCGAGTGGACGAGCACGTAGGCGGCGTCGAGCCCGTCCATGGCCCCGGCGAGCGACGCCGGGTCGGTGACGTCGCCCCGCACGACCTCCACGTCGTCGCGCCACGGGACGCCGTCGAGCTTGGCCGGGGTGCGGGCCAGGCAGCGGACCTCGTGCCCGGCGGCGAGGAGCTCGGGGACCAGGCGACCGCCGACGTAGCCGGTCGCGCCGGTCACGAGCGCCCTCACCGGACGGCCGGCATCCAGGGTGGGCGGGCGGCCTCGTGGGCGGCGATGGCGTCCGCGGCGGCGAGGGTGAGGGCCACGTCGTCCAGCCCCTCCAGCAGGCGGCGGCGGGTGCCGGCGTCGAGCGGGAAGGCGACGTCCACCCCGGCCCCCTCGGCGACCAGCCGGCGGGCCTCCACGTCGACCACGACCTCGATGGTCGGGTCGGCGGCCACGGCGTCGAGGAGCCGGCGGCCGACGTCGGGCTCGACCTGCACGCAGACCAGCCCGTTGCCGGCCGCGTTGGTGCGGAAGATGTCGCCGAAGCGGGGGCTCACCACGGCCTCGATCCCGGCGTCGGCCAGGGCCCACACCGCGTGCTCCCGGCTGGACCCGACGCCGAAGTTGGGCCCGGCCACGAGCACGACGGCGCCGGCGTGGCGGGGGTCGTCGAGGGGGAAGCCGGGGCCCCGCCAGGCCTCGAACAGGCCGGCCCCGAACCCGGTGCGCTCCACCCGCTTCAGCCAGTGGGCCGGGATGATCTGGTCGGTGTCGACGTCGGAGCGGTCGAGGGGGACGGCCCGGCCGGCTACCCGGCGGACGGCCCTCACGGGGCGAGGTCGGACGGGGCGGCCAGCCGGCCGGCGACGGCGGTGGCGGCGGCGACGGCGGGCGACACGAGGTGGGTGCGGCCGCCCTTGCCCTGGCGGCCCTCGAAGTTGCGGTTGCTGGTCGAGGCGCACCGCTCGCCGGGGGCCAGCCGGTCGGGGTTCATGCCGAGGCACATCGAGCAGCCCGGCTCCCGCCACTCGAACCCTGCCGACACGAAGACGCGGTCGAGGCCCTCGGCCTCGGCGTCGGCCTTCACCCTGGCCGACCCGGGGACGACCAGCGCCCGCACGCCGTCGCGCACCCGCCGACCCCGGAGCACGTCGGCCGCGGCCCGCAGGTCCTCCAGGCGCCCGTTGGTGCACGACCCGATGAACACGGTGTCCACGGCCACCTCGCGGAGCGGGGTGCCGGGCGCGAGGCCCTGGTAGGCGAGGGCCCGCCGGGCGGCGTCGGGGTCGGGCAGCTCGTCGGGGTCGGGGACCGCCGCGTCGATGGGCGCCACCTGGCCGGGGTTGGTCCCCCAGGTGACGTGGGGGCGGACGGCGGCGGCGTCGACGACGACCTCGGCGGCGAACGCCGCGCCGTCGTCGGTGGGCAGCGACCGCCAGTCGTCGAGGGCCCGCTCCCAGAGCGGGCCCGACGGGGCGAAGGGCCGGCCCTCGAGCCAGGCGAACGTCGTGTCGTCGGGGGCGACCATGCCGGCCTTGGCGCCGGCCTCGATCGTCAGGTTGCAGAGCGTGAGGCGCCCCTCCATGGTGAGCGCCCGCACGGCCGGGCCCCGGTACTCGATCACCGAGCCGATGCCGCCGCCCGTGCCGAGCCGCCCGATCACGGCGAGGGCGAGGTCCTTGGCCGTCACCCCGGCCGGCAGCTCGCCCTCGACGGTGAGGGCCATCGGCGCCGGCCGCCGCTGGGGGAGGGTCTGGGTGGCGAGGACGTGCTCGACCTCGCTCGTGCCGATGCCGAAGGCCAGCGCGCCGAGCGCGCCGTGGGTGCTGGTGTGGCTGTCGCCGCAGACGACGACCATCCCGGGCTGGGTCAGCCCCAGCTCCGGCCCGATCACGTGGACGATGCCCTGGCGGGCGTCGCCCCGGCCGTGGTGGGTGATGCCGAACTCCTCGCAGTTGCGGCGCAGGGCGTCGAGCTGGCGGGCCGCCACCGGGTCGAGCACAGGCTCGGACGGCGACGTGGTCGGCACGTTGTGGTCGGCGGTGGCGAGGGTCAGGTCGGGGCGGCGGACGGTGCGGCCGGCGGCCCGCAGGCCGTCGAAGGCCTGGGGCGAGGTGACCTCGTGGACGAGGTGGAGGTCGACGTAGAGGAGGTCGGGCTCGCCGTCGGCGCCGGCGGCCACCAGGTGGCGGTCCCAGACCTTGTCGAACAGCGTCCTCGGCTCACCCACGAGGGGTGACCGTAGCGGCCGATCCCCTGGCGGCCACGGTCGAGCACGCCCGCACGAGCACGGGCACGAACCGGTGCGGTGCCGCCACGCACACGCCGTGGTCGCCCCGCACCGGGAACACCTGGGCCCCCGGGATCGCCTCGGCCAGCCGGCGCTGGCGGTGGGGCGGCACGACCGAGTCGTCCTCGGTGACGACGACCGCGGTGGGCACGTCCACCTCGCCGATCCACGCCTTCGAGGAGAACCGGCCGATGGCGTGCCCGGCGTGGGCCAGGGCGACCGGGTCGTTGCGGCGCAGCTCGCCCACCGCCCACTCGGACAGCGGGCTCCCGTCGAGGCGGTTGCTCAGCACCCGGTCGGCCACCCTCGCCCGCACCGGCGCCGGCGCCACCCGGGCGGCCAGCGCCACCCCGGGCAGCAGCGAGAACCACGCCCGCTCCCTGGGGTCGCCGCTGAAGTTGCGGGACGTGGCGCACAGCACCAGGCCGCCGACGAGGTGCGGGTGGCGGTGCCAGAGGAGCTGGGCCACCGGGCCGCCCATCGAGTAGCCGACGGCGATCACCGCGCGGAGGCGGAGAGCCTCGACGACGGCGGCGGCGTCGTCGGCGCAGTCCTCCAGCCGGAACCGCCGGGAGGTCCGGATGCCCCGCCCGTGGCCCCGGTGGTCCATGGCGACGACCCGGAAGCGGCGGGCGAGGGGCCCGTAGGACGGGAACCAGTTCAGGTCGGCGGTGGCCGTCCAGCCGTGGAGGAGCAGGACGGCCGGCGCCCCTGGCGGCCCGGCCAGCTCGCGGACGAACGTCGTCCCCCGCCGGGGCAGCTCGAGGTGGCGGCCGGGCGGCAGCGGCGGGGAGGCGGGCACGGTGCCACCCTGCCCGGTCCCCACCGCCGGCCGCCAGTCGCCGAGGTCAGCCCGCGGAGCTCAGCCCGCCGCGGGCGAGAACCTCACCGCCCGGCCGTCGGCCAGCACCGGCTGGTCGAACGAGAACTGCAGGCCGGTGCGGCCGTCGGCGTCCTCGATGCCGACGGTGGCCGAGCCGCCCCGCTCCCGCGGGTCGGCGCCGAGGTCGAACCACTGGGTCGTGACGCTGCCGTCCTCGCCCAGCACGGCCTCCACGGTGACCCGGTGCGAGGCGTCGTCGTAGAAGTGGACGTTGCGCCACTCGACCACGAAGCGGCGGTCGGGCGCGGTGCCGATCGTCTCGGTGCGCACGCTGGCCTGGTCGTCGACGACGAGGTCGTCCCAGAAGGCGTAGACGGCGAGGTTCGGCGCCGCCGGGCTCGGGATGCGCTCGTTGAAGTACTGCGTCGCCCCGGACCGGAACGTGAGCAGGCCGTTGGTGCCGACGAACGCGCTCGTCACCGTCCGCCCGTAGAACGGGAAGGCGAACGGCAGGGTGACCTGGCGGGTGTCGTCGTCGCCGGTCAGGCGCAGCACCCTCGTCGCCGCCACGTAGGAGGACGGCACGACGTCGCAGCCATAGCCGGCGGCGTCGACCACGTGCTCGGTCAGCACCCGCACCCGCTCCGGCCCGTCCACGTCGACCCGCATCGTCCTCGGCTCCCAGCAGCCGCCCGCCTGCACGGTGAGCCGGTAGCGACCCTCGGGGACGGACGGGAACGAGAACCGCCCGTCGACCCCGGTGACCTGGGCCGGCAGCGGCGTGCCGCCGAGCGTGACGACGGTGCCGGCCACGGGCTCGCCGAGCCCGTCGACGACGATGCCGGTGACCGGGTGGGCGGGCAGGGCGGTCGGCCGGAGCACGACCCTCGTCACCTCGCCCTCGACGACCTTCACCTCGGCCGTCGCCGGCTCGTGGCCGAACGCCGACGCCGCGAGGCGCCAGGTGCCGGCCGGCAGCACCAGCGAGAACCGGCCGTCGTCGCCGACGATCGTGGACCGCTCGAGGTCGCCGTCGGTGGCGGTGACCAGCGCGCCGGCCACCGGGTCGCCGGTGCCGGCGGCGAGCACCGCGCCCCTGAGGGTCCCGCTCGGGCCCCTGGGCGCGTTCTGCACGGCGGCCAGCGCGTCGAGGCGCCCCTCGCCCCACACGTTGTTGTCCTCCGGCGTGCCGCCGCACTGGTCGTCGGCCACGTCGACGGCGGTGGCGTCGAGGAGGCCCCGGGTGGTGGCGACGTCGCCGACCAGCTCGGGGGCGGCCGACCACACGAGCGCCACCGACCCGGACACGTGCGGGGCCGCCATCGACGTGCCGTCGAACGACGCATAGCCGTCGGGGACGCTGGAGCGGACGTCGACGCCGGGGGCGGCGATGTCCGGCTTGATGCTCCCGTCGACCGGCGACGGGCCCCGGCTGGAGAACGAGGCGATGCGGTTGGCGACGTCGAAGGCGCCGGCCCCGTAGGAGCCCGGGTAGCTGCCCGGCGCGCCGACCGTGCCGCAGGACGGGCCGGAGTTGCCGTTCGAGAACGACGGGAAGATGCCAGAGGCCACCCAGGCGGCGACCGTGTCGGCGTAGAACGGGTCGGACCCGTCGCCCGTCCCCCACGAGTTGTTGACGACGTTGGGCCGCAGGTCGGGGCGGGGGCTCTCGCCGTTCAGGTCGGTCGGGGCCAGCACCCACTGCCCGGAGAGGAGCAGGGCGCGGTCCGAGCAGGAGCTGGACTCGCAGCCCTTGGCGGCGATCCAGCGGGCGCCGGGGGCGACGCCGATGCGGTTGCCGGCGCCGTCGTCGCCGACCATCGTGCCCATCGTGTGGGTGCCGTGGCTGTTGTTGTCGCACGGCACGTCGGACGGGCAGACGTTCGACGGGTCGAACCAGTTGTAGTCGTGGCTGAAGGTGCCGCCCAGGTTGCCCCGGTACTGGTTCACGAGGGCCGGGTGGCGGTAGTCGACGCCGGTGTCGATGTTGGCGACGACCACGCCCTCGCCCCGAACGCCGAACGTGGTCCACACGTCGTCGGCGCCGATGCGGTCGACCCCCCACTCGACGCCCTCGACGGTCGGCTGCACCTGGCCGGCGGCCGGCCGGGGCAGCTCGTAGGTGCGGGCCGGCCGGAGCTCACGGACCTCCGGCCGGGCGGTCACGGCGTCGATGGCGGCCTGCCCGCCGGTCACCCGGACGGCGTTGACCACCCAGAACGGCTCGGCCTTGGCGCCGGCGGCCCGGAGGGCGGCCAGCACGCCGGCCTGGCTCCGCTCCGCGGTGGCCCGCAGGGCGTCGACCACCGCGGCGCCCCTGGCCGACCAGTCGCCGACCCGCGACGCGGTCGCGAGGTCGGCCCGGTCGCGGAGGACGACCCAGAACGTGGCCTTGCCGGTCGCCGCCACCTGGTCGGCGACGGCCGCCGGCACGGCGACCCGCACGGCGGCGCCGGCGCTCGGCGCGGGCACGGCGGGCAGGAGGGCGGCCAGTGCGGCGAGGACCACCGCGGCCACCAGTCGAGTCGCGAACGTCCGGCGCACGGCGCCTCCCCTCCCAGCGCCGGCCCGGGACGACCGGCGAGGAACGGCAACCTAGCCGGGGTGGCGGCCACGCGCCGTGGCCGGTCCGAAGCGTCCGGCGAGCGCAAGGAGTACCGTTCGTCCCGTGGTGGAGATCGGCGTCCTGATCCTCGCGATCCTCGTGTGGGCGTGGTGGTTCGACCGGTACCGGCGGCGGCCGCGCCGGGGCCCCGGCGCCATCGACGACCGCCAGCTGGAGCAGGACCGGGGCTACCCGGGCGCGCGGCACGGGTTCCCTCCCGATCACCACCAGGGCGGGATCGACGGCGGCTTCGGCGGGGGCTGAGCGCCCCGGCGCCGCCTACTCGATGTCGACGACCTCGACGGTCAGGCTGCCGCCGGGCGCCTCGTAGGACACCCGGTCGCCGACCGACCGGCCGAGCAGGGCCTGGCCGAGCGGCGACCCGGGCGACATGACGTCGAGGCCGTCGCGCCGCTCCTCGATCGAGCCGATCAGATAGCGCTCGCGCTCGTCGTCGCCCTCGTAGACGATCGTCACCACCGACCCGGGCGCCACGGTGTCGGACCCCCCGCCCTCGGTGATCTCCGCCTGCTCGAGCAGGGCCTGGAGCTGGCGGATGCGCCCCTCCATCTTCCCCTGCTCCTCCTTGGCGGCGTGGTAGTCGCCGTTCTCGGAGAGGTCGCCCAGCTCTCGGGCCGCCTCGATCTTGCGGGCGATGTCGACCCGGCCCCGGGTCGTCAGGTCGTCCAGCTCGGCCTGGAGCCGCTCGTAGGCCGCTCGGGAGAGGTGGTGGGTCTGGGCCATCGGGGTCGATGGTACCGGCGTAGGTTGGCGGCCCATGGCCCACCGGGTGGCGGTCATCGGCGGCGACGGCATCGGCCCGGACGTGGTCGCCGAGGCCCTGAAGGTGGTGGACGCGGCCGGCGTCGCCCTCGTCCCCACGCCCTTCGACCTCGGCGGCGCCCGCTGGCGCAGGGACGGCACCGTGCTCCCCGACGACGTCCTCGACGAGCTGCGGGGCTTCGACGCCATCCTGCTCGGCGCCGTCGGCCACCCCGACGTGCCCCCCGGCCTGATCGAGCGGGGCCTGCTGCTGCGGCTGCGGGCCGAGCTCGACCTGTACGTGAACCTGCGGCCCTTCGCCCTGCCGCCCCGCCTCCACCTGATGGTCGTGCGGGAGAACACCGAGGGGCCCTACGTCGGCGAGGGCGGGGTGCTGCGGCGGGGGACGCCCCACGAGGTCGCCACCCAGGGCTCGGTCAACACCCGCATGGGCGTCGAGCGCTGCGTGCGCTTCGCCTTCGAGCTGGCGGCCAGCCGCCGGCGCCGGCACGTCACCCTCGTCCACAAGACCAACGTGCTGACCTTCGCCGGCGACCTGTGGCAGCGGGCCTTCGACGCCGTCGCCGCCGGGCACCCGTCGGTCGACACCGCCTACCTGCACGTGGACGCCGCCTGCATCCACCTCGTCGAGTCGCCCGAGCGCTTCGACGTGATCGTCACCGACAACCTGTTCGGCGACATCCTCACCGACCTGGCCGGCGCGCTGGCCGGGGGGATCGGGCGGGCGGCGTCGGCCAACCTCAACCCGGCGAGGACGGGGCCGTCGATGTTCGAGCCGGTGCACGGCTCGGCGCCCGACCTCGTGGGGACCGGCCGGGCCGACCCGGTCGGGGCCATCCTGTCGGCGGCGATGATGCTCGAGTTCCTCGGCGAGGTCGACGCCGCCCTGCGGGTGCAGGCGGCGTGCGCCGACCCGGAGGGGCTCGCCGGCACCACGGCGGCCGTCGGCGACGAGGTCGCTCGCCGGGTGGCCGCCGGGCCCTCGTAGCATCGGGGCGTGGCCATCCCCGAGTACGTGCCGCGCAAGCCCGCCGAGGTCGTGCGCACCTACGAGTCGCCGCCGTGGCAGCCGGAGGGGTGGCTGCCGGACCGCCCCGGCGACCTGCTCGGCCACCAGCCGGCCGGCCCGATGATGGGCTCCCAGGGCCCGGACCAGGGCTACGCCTTCCTGCTGGCCCGCCAGTTCAAGGGCCGGCTGCACCTCCAGGAGGGCGAGCGGGAGGAGGACGCCGTCGCCGGGTGCCTCGGCGTGGCCACCAAGCGGGCGGCGCTGTTCGGGCGGGCCCCGGTCGTCCACGACCTGACCGTGGCGTTCACGGTGTGGGGGTTCCTCGACGAGGACCCGCCGGCCGAGCTGGTGGCCGCCCGGCGGCCGCTGTTCGCCGAGGTCGCCAGCCCGCACCACTACGACAAGCAGCGGGCGGTGGCCGACGCCGTGCCCGAGGCGACCCTGCGGCGCTCGCACCGGGACGTGGCCGAGGTGCACGGGTCGGACTGGGGCTCGCTGCTGTCCCTGGCCGGCTGACGGGCCGGGCTGGCGGACCGTGGACCGGCTGACCCTGCCCGTCGGGCCGCTGCGCTTCGACGCCGTCGCCGACGGCCCCGAGGACGGCGAGCTCGTCCTGCTCCTGCACGGGTTCCCGCAGACGTCGTGGTGCTGGCGCCACCAGCTGCCGGCGCTCGCCGCCGCCGGCTACCGGGCGGTCGCCCCGGACCAGCGGGGCTACTCCCCGGGCGCCCGGCCCGCGGGGGTCGACGCCTACCGCATGGACCACCTCGTGGCCGACGTGCTCGGCATGGCCGACGAGATCGGCGGCCACCGGTTCCACCTCGTCGGCCACGACTGGGGTGCGGCGGTCGCCTGGCGGGTGGCCGGCCGCTACCCGGACCGGCTGCGCTCGCTGTCGGTGCTCTCCGTCCCCCACCCCCGCGCCTTCCGCCGGGCGATCGACGGCGAGCTGGGCGGCGACCAGGCCGACCGCTCGTCGTACATGGCGTTCTTCCGGTCGCCGGATGCCGAGGACTCCTTCCTCGGCGGCGACGGCGACGGGCTGCGCCGCCTGTTCGAGCTGACCGCGCTGCCGGGGCTGCCGGCGTCGGCCGACCCGTACCTCGCCGCCCTCGGCACCCGCCCGGCGCTGACCGGGGCGCTCAACTGGTACCGGGCGGTGGAGCTGACCGACGCGGACGACATGGGCCCGGTCACCGCCCCGACCCTGTACGTCTGGAGCGACCAGGACCCGGCGCTCGGCCGGGAGCCCGCCGAGGCGACGGCCGCCGAGGTCGAGGGCCCGTACCGCTTCGAGGTGCTCGAGGGGGTCGGCCACTGGATCCCCGAGCAGGCGCCCGACCGCCTGAACGAGGTCCTCCTCGCCCACCTGGCCGGCGCCGACCGCCTCTAGCCCGGCCCCGCCGCGAACCAGGCGGCGGGCACGGCGACCGGGGCCATCCCGAACCGCTCGACCAGCACCCGCTCCAACTCGTCCGGGCCGGCCAGCGGGCGCTCCTCCCGGTGCCCCGGCCACTCCTCGACGAGCAGCCCGTTGCGCACGGTCAGCCGGCCGCCGCCCGGCCGGGCCATCGTGCACACCCAGCCGGTCGTGAACACCGACTCGGGCGAGGTCTGCTGGTGGTGGCACATGGCCGCAAAGTCGCCCGGCTCGTGGTGGGCGCGTTCGAAGCGGAACCCGGGCTCGACCGGCTCGCCCCTGGCCGCCCGCTGCTGCACGACCCAGCCGTCGCCGCCCGGCTCGGGCACGAGGCGGTGGGCCCCGCCGGCCGGGTGCTCCACCCACCCGCCGCCGTCGAAGGGCAGCGGCACGAGGAACCCCCGCCCGCTGCCGACGTCGGCCAGCACGGCCCGGCCGCCGTCGTCCACCTCCAGCGCGAGGTGGTCGAAGGGCGGGTTCCAGCGGCCCGCCGTCGGGTTCCACATCGACGCGCTGAGCAAGCCGACCTCGTGGCCGAGCGCGGTCAGCGCGGCCGCGAAGAGCAGGTTGTGCTCGTAGCAAAACCCGCCCCGCCGGCGGCGGACGACCTTGTCGACGATGCGGTCGAGGTCGAGCGACACCGGCTCGCCGAGGTGGATGTCGAGGTTCTCGAACGGCACGGCGTGGCGGTGGGCGAGATGCAGCGCCGTGAGCGTGGCCGCCCGCCGCTCGACGCCGACCCGGGCGAGGTAGGCGGCCAGCTGGTCGTCGTCGAGCGGCCTCACGGCAGGATCAGGTGGAGATCGCCGAACTCGTGCCACAGGTACCCCCCGGCCAGCGCCTCGGCGTAGGCCCGCTCCAGCACGGGCCGGCCGGCCACGGCCTCCAGCATGGCGAGGTGCGACGCCCTCGGCTCGTGCAACCCGGTCAGCAGCCCGTCGACGGCCCGCACGCCCCGCTCGGGGGTGACGACGACGTCGGTCCAGCCCTCGCCCGGCACGACGGTCCCGTCCGGCCCGGCCACGGTCTCGAGCGCCCGCACGACCGTCGTGCCGACGGCCACCACCCGGCCGCCGCCGTCCCTCGTCGCGTTCACCAGCCGGGCGGTCGCGGGCGGCACCGTGTACGGCTCGGGGTAGGGCGCCTCGCCGGCCTCCAGCGAGGCGACGCCGGTGTGGAGCACGATCGGGGCGACGGCCACCCCGCCGGCCACCAGCCGGGTCACGAGCTCGGGGGTGAACGCCCGCCCGGCGCTCGGCATCTCGGCCGACCCGGGGACCAGCGCGTACACGTTCTGGTAGGCGTCGATGGGCCACGGCTCGGGCACGTAGCCGTAGCGGATCGGTCGGCCGTTCGCCTCCAGCCAGGCGAGCGCCGGCCCGGGGGTGCGCAGGTCGGCCACCCACAGGCGGGGCCGGGGCCCGGACGGCAGGTAGGGGGCCAGCAGCTCGGCCGTCGCCCCGCCGGCCAGGTCCAGGCGCTCGCCGGCCCGGCCGCACCCGCACGGCACGGTCGCCCCGCGGCCGGCCGGCATGCGGAGCTCGACCACCCAGCGCCCGGCGCCGAGGTCGGTCGACAGGTGGACGACCACCGGGCTGCCGTCGGCGTGCCGCCCGTCGACGGCCGCCGGCAGGGTCCTCGACGTGTTGACGACGAGCAGGTCGCCCGGGGCGAGCACGTCGGGCAGGTCGCGGAAGCGCCGGTGGTCGACGGCGCCGGTCGAGCGCCAGGTGACGAGCAGGCGCACGTCGTCGCGGCGCAGCCCCCGCGCCTCGGGCGGCGCGGAGGCCTCGAGCCCGGGCGGCAGCTCGAAGTCGAGCGTGGCCGCCAGCCCGGCCGCCGCCGCGGGGGTCACGCCCCCACCCCCATGGTCGCCGGGACGAGGTCGGCCGCCCGGTACCGGCCGCTCGGCCGGTCCTCGTCGAGCAGCCGCAGGAAGCCGGGGACGACGGTCTCGGGCAGCGGCCGGTCCGAGATGTCCTCGCCGGGGAAGGCGGCCTGGTGCAGCTCGGTGCGCAGGTCGCCCGGGTCGACCCACCACACCCGCAGGCCGGGGTGCTCGGCGGCCAGCACGGCCGACACCTGCTCGAGCGCCGCCTTGGACGAGCCGTAGCCGCCCCAGCCCTCGTAGGCCTCGACGGCGGCGTCGCTCGTCACGTTCAGCACCCGGCCGCCGCTCACGGCGAGCAGCGGCAGGGCCGCCTGCACGAGCCCCAGCGGGGCCAGCACGTTGACCCGGTAGACGTCCTCCAGCACGTCGAGGGGGTAGGCGCCGAGCTCGGGCTGCGGGCTCGGGCCGAGGACGCTGGCGTTGTTGACGAGCAGGTCGAGCCGGCCCAGCCGGCCGGCGGCGGCCACGAGGTCGGCCCGGTGGGCCGGGTCGGCGACGTCGCCGGGCACGGCCACCACCTCCGCGCCGGTCGCCCGGCGGACCTCCTCGGCGGTGCGCTCCAGGGCCTCGGCGCCCCTGGCGTCGACGACGAGCTGCCAGCCCCGTTCGGCGAGGGCCCGGGCCAGCGCGGCCCCGAGCCCCCGGCTCGCTCCGGTGATCAGTGCGACGGTCATCCGCCCTCCTCGGTCGGAGCCAATAAAAACAGCTATCACTGTTTCTATGCCTCGGAAGGCCGGAGCGCAACCCGGTGCCACACTTGGGGCGATGCAGCCGATCACCCTCACCGACGAGCAGCGGCAGTTCCGGTCGGTCGTGCGCCAGTTCGCCGAGGACCGCCTCGCGCCCAGGGCCGCCGACACCGACCGCAGGGGCGAGTACGACTGGGACGCGTTCAAGGCGTGCGTCAGCATGGACCTGCCGTCCCTCGGCATCCCCGAGGAGTACGGCGGGTCGGGCGCCGACCACGTGACCCAGGCGATCATGGTCGAGGAGCTGGCCAGGGTCGACGCCTCGACCAGCCTCATGATGCTGATCTCCAAGCTCGGGATGATCCCGGTCATCAACTGGGGCAGCGAGCACCTGAAGCGCACGTACCTGCCGAGGATCGCCTCGGGCGAGAGCCAGGCGTCGTACTGCCTCTCCGAGCCCGACGCCGGGTCGGACGTGGCCTCGATGAAGACGAGGGCCGTGCGCGACGGCGACTCCTACGTGATCACCGGCACCAAGTACTGGATCACCAACGCCGGCATCAGCGACGTGTACACGGTGTTCGCCAAGACCGACCCGGCCGCCGGCAGCCGGGGCGTGTCGGCCTTCGTCGTCGAGCGCGACTGGGGGGTCCAGGTCACCAAGCTCGAGGAGAAGATGGGCGTGCGGGGCAGCCCCACCGGCGAGGTGCTGCTCGACGGCGTGCGGGTGCCGGCCGAGAACCGCATCGGCGAGGAGGGCGAGGGCTTCCGCATCGCCATGCAGACCCTCGACCGGTCACGGCCGACGATCGGCGCCCAGGCGGTCGGCATCGGCCAGGGGGCGCTCGACTACGCGTGCGGCTACATGAAGGAGCGCCACGCGTTCGGCAAGCCCATCTCCGAGTTCCAGGGCCTCCAGTTCATGGTGGCGGACGCGGCGATGCGCCTCGAGGCCGCCCGGCTGCTCGTGTACAAGGCGTGCGCGCTGGTCGACGCCGGCGACCCCGACGGCGACCTCGGCTACACGGGCGCGGCGGCCAAGTGCTTCGCGTCGGACGTGGCCATGCAGGTGACCACCGACGCCGTCCAGCTCCTCGGCGGCTACGGCTACACCAGGGACTTCCCCGTCGAGCGCATGATGCGGGACGCCAAGATCACGCAGATCTACGAGGGGACCAACCAGATCCAGCGCATCGTCATCAGCCGCAAGCTGCTCCGGTAGCGCCGGCGCCGCTCACTCGTCGCGGGCGCGCAGGCTCGGCGCGTCGAGCGCCGTGCGCTGGTCGGTGGCGACGTGGGCCGTCCACTGGTGGCCGTCCCACCAGCGCTTGGCGAAGCGGCCGGTGGGGTCCGGGTGCCAGGCCGGCTCGGGCGCCGGCGGCGGGGGCGGCGGGACGACGCGTCGCTTCAGCACCGCGCCGATCTCGTTGACGCCCACCGTCGGGTCGACGAAGGCGACGTTCACCAGCTCCCAGCCCTTCGCCCCGGCCTCGACCAGCGCGTCCACCATCGCCGTCAGCGCCACCGACGGCGACCGCACCGCCGAGTACTCCCACTGCACCTCGTCCTCGACCCACCGGGATCCGTGCTCCGCCATGGGCAGGACGTTACCGACCGCGGCCCCGCCGTTGCCCTGCCGTTACACGGGGGCCGCACGATGCCGGCATGACCGCGACCCAGTCCCCGCGACCGGCCCTGCTGCCCGACGACCCCGACCCGGGCGACCGGCGGTGGTGGCTCGCCATCGCCGCCACCGCGGCCGTCATCGCCGTCGTCGCCGTCGTCCTCGTCGTGCGGGCGGGCGCCGACGGGCGGGAGGTGGCCGTGGTCGGCACCGTGCGCAGCACGACGTCGACGACCGCGCCGCCGTCGACCACCGAGACGACCGCCGCCGGGCCGGCCACGACGGCGCCGCCCGACACCACCGCCCCGCCGGCCACGGCGCCCCCGACGAGCGCGCCCGCGACGCCTCCGTCCTCGGCCCCGCCGCCCACGGCGGTCGACCTGCCCACCGCCATCTGGCCGCCGACGACCGGCGACGTCCGCTTCGACGACCCCGCCGCCGTCGCCCGCTCCTTCGCCGTCTACTGGCTGAAGATGGCCGACCCCCAGGTCGGCGCGTTCCGCCAGGGCGACGCCCGCTCCGGCGAGGTGCCGCTGACCCCGTTCGCCGACGGCGGCCCCGAGACGACCGTCCTCGTCCGCCAGCTGACCGACGACGGCTCCTGGTGGGTGACCGGCGCGGCGAGCGAGCACATCATCGTGACCGCCCCGACGGCGGGCGGCGTGACGTCACCGGTCGACCTGGCCGGCGAGGCGTGGGCCTTCGAGGGCACCGTGCAGGTCGGCGTGTACGTCCAGGACTCGACGGCGCCCATCGCCCGCACGTTCGTGACCGGCGGCGGCGACCAGCTCCGGCCGTTCCAGGGCACCGTCGAGTTCGACCCCGGCGCCGCCCGCTACGGCGCCATCGCCTTCGCCGAGTACAGCGAGAACGACGGCCGCATCCTCCACGCCACGGTGGTCCCCGTCACCTTCGACGCCGGCTGAGCCGACCGCCGGGCGGGCCGGCTCAACCGGCCCGGCCGGTGTGCCGATGCCGCGGTGTGCCCACCTCGAAGGCGGACGTCGCCCACCTGCTGCGGCGGGCCGGGTTCGGGGGGACCCCGGCCGAGATCGCCGCGCTCACGCCCTACGACCGGGACGAGGTCGTCGAGCGCGTCCTCGACACGACGGCGGCGCCGCCGGTGGACACCCCGGCCGACCTGACGAGCCCGGACCTGGCCGACTGGGAGAAGGCCATCCGGGTCATGTGGTGGTGGTACGACCGGATGGCGACGAGCCCGACGCCGATCGTCGAGAAGATGAGCCTGTTCTGGCACGGCCAGTTCTGCTCGTCGATCGAGAAGGTGGGCCGGGCCGAGACGATGTTCCAGCAGGTCCGCCTGTTCCACACCGACGGGCTCGGCAGCTTCCCGAGCCTGTGCCGCAAGGTGGCGCTCGGCCCGGCGATGCTGCTGTACCTCGACAACGCCTACAACGTCGCCGGCTCGCCGAACGAGAACTTCGCCCGCGAGCTCATGGAGCTGTTCACCCTGGGCGTGAACCAGTACACCCAGGACGACGTCGTCGCCTCGGCGAGGGCGTGGACCGGGCACGGGCTGTCCGACGACCTCACCCGGTACGTCTTCCACCGCGACCGCCACGACGGCGGCCAGAAGACGTTCTTCGGCCGCACTCGGAACTGGGACGGCCCGCAGGTCGTCGACGAGATCGTGACCGGGCGGAAGAAGCGGGTCGCCGCCTCGTTCCTCGCCGCCAAGCTGTGGACGTTCCTCGCCTACCCGGGCCCGGAGCCGGCCGTGGTCGACGCCGTCGTCGCCGACTACCTGGCCGGCGGCTACGAGGTGAAGCGGCTCCTGCGGTCGATCTTCCTCCACCCGCAGTTCTGGTCCGAGCAGGCCCGCACGGGCCTCGTCCGCTCGCCGACCGAGGTGATCGTCGCCGCGCTCAAGGCGACCGGCATCCGCGCCAAGTCGGCCCATCCCGAGTGGTGGGCGCACGACATGGGCCAGGCGCTGCTGTACCCGCCGAACGTGTCGGGCTGGCGGCCGAACGCCTACTGGATCTCCTCGACGGCGCTGTGGGCGCGGGCCGGCTTCGCCCGCTACCTCACCTGGCAGGCCTGGGAGAAGGGCGTGCTGAAGGGCTCGGAGCGTCACGCCCCGGCCGACGCCGTGCAGCGGGCCTTCGACGTGTTCGGCGTGGACCGGCCGTCGACCACGACGCGGCAGGCGCTGGTCGACTGGGTCGTCGCCGAGCGCACGGCCCACGGGTGGGCCGAGGTCCCGAACCTCATCACCCTGTCCATGCTCACGCCCGACTTCCAGCTCGCCTAGGGGGACCGGTGGCCGAGGACGAGTTCGATGACGCCCTGCACCGCCTCTCCCGGCCGGTGGCCCGCTCCCCGCTGGAGCTGTCGCGCCGGCGGTTCATCGCCGCCCTCCTCGGCAGCGCGGCCGGCGCCGCCGTGCTGCCGTCGTGGGCCGCCGCCCCGGCCTGGGCGGCCGACCCGGTCGCCGACGACGAGGGGATCCTCGTCGTGATCATGATGGGCGGCGGCAACGACGGGATGAACACCGTCTGCCCGGTCGGCGACCCCCGCTACTTCGACCTCCGCGGCCCGCTCGCCGTCACCGCGGCGAACGGGCTCGACATCGGCGACGACCACGTCCGCCTCCACCCGTCGCTCGTGAAGCTGCGGGCCCGCTACCAGGCGGGGCAGGTCGCCGTCGTGCAGGGGGTCGGGTACGCGGGCGCCGACCTCAGCCACTTCACCTCGATGGCCACCTGGATGGCCGGCTCCGGCGTGCCCGGCCCGCCGACGTCGGGCTGGCTCGGCCGCTGGCTGGACGACGCGCCCGGCGGCCCGGACACCCTCCACGGGGTGGCCATCGGCTCGTCGGTCCCGCTGCACCTCGTCGGCCGGACGACGAGGGCGACGGGCCTGCCCGAGTGGCTCGACGGCGCGTTCGGCTCGGACCCGTCCGACCCGGAGAACGGCAGGATGTACGACGCCGTGCGGGCCATGGCCGCGGCGCCGAGCGGCCGGGGCCCGTGGGCCGACGCCCTCGCCGCCAACGGGCGGGACACGATGGACCTGGCCGTCACCCTCGACCCCGTGTACGACGCCCAGCTCCCCGAGGGCGACCTCTCCCGCCAGCTCGCCATCTGCGCCCGGCTGGTCAACGCCGACCTCGGCGTGCGGGTGCTGTCGACCGGCTACGGCGACTTCGACCACCACGCCAACCAGGCCTGGGCCCACGCCGACCGGCTGGCCGAGCTGGACCGGGCCATCGACCTCTTCTACCTGCTCCTCGACCCGGCCTGGCGCAACCGGGTGACGATCCTCACGTTCTCCGAGTTCGGCCGCCGGCCCGAGCGCAACGACTCGGGCGGCACCGACCACGGGACGGCGAGCGCCTGCTTCGTGGTCGGCGACCGGGTGGCCGGCGGCCTGTACGGCGAGTACCCGTCGCTCGACCTCGCCTTCCCGTGGGACAACCTCGAGTCCACGGTCGACTTCCGCAGCGTCTACGCCAGCATCGTGGGGCCGTGGCTCGGCGGCGACCCGTCGGCCGTCGTCGGCGGCACCTTCGAGGACCTCGGCCTGTTCGCCGGCCCGCCGTCGCCGTAGCGGCCGGGCCTCAGGCCGGGTGGCCGGCCGAGTCGGTGCGGTAGGCCTGCGAGGAGAACTTCGACAGGAACGCGTCGTAGGCGCCGTCGGGGCGGCGGACCATCGTGGCGCCGTCCTGCCAGGGCCCGTTCTGCGCCCACCACTGGCTGCCGGCCGGGTCGCCCTGGTTCTGGTGGACGTCGTGCACGCCGAGGCCGGTCGTGAACGGCTCGCCGAACACGAGCACGGTGGCGCCGGCGACGAGGACGCCCTCCAGCGCGGCGCTGGCGTCGAGGTGGGAGCCGGCCGTCCACCGGGGGCGCAGGGCGGCGAGCAGCGCCCGCAGGAACGGGCCGGGGTCGCGCACGAACACGCACCCGGGCGAGTCCCGGAGGGCGGGGTGGCGGACGTAGTCGAGGGCGCCGGAGGCCTCCGCCATCGCCAGCGGGTGCCAGCCGGGGCCGAGCGCGGCCACCGGCCCGAGCGCCGGCGCGGTGAGCCGGAGCACCTTCCACTCGACGCCGACGGCCGACATCTTGCTGTCGACGTCGACGGCCGCCCGGTAGGACCGGGTGACCCCCCGGCCGTCGGGCGCGTCGACCAGCAGGTTCACGTGGTACCAGCGGCCCTGCTCGTCGGGCGGGTCGCGGAAGTGGCTGGCCAGGGTGCCGACCAGCACCCCGTAGGCGTCGAGGGGCACCCGCCCATTCAACTGTCTCGGCCGGCCGCCCGCCCGCCGGTACCCTGGCCGGGGTGACCACCCCTCCCGTCCGGGTGCGGTTCGCGCCCTCGCCCACCGGCTTCCTCCACGTGGGCGGCGTGCGCACGGCGCTGTGGAACTGGCTGTTCGCCCGCCGCCACGGCGGCACGTTCGTGCTCCGCATCGAGGACACCGACGACGAGCGCAACCGCGAGGAGTGGGTCGACGGGATCTGCGAGGGGCTGCGCTGGGTGGGCGTCGACTGGGACGAGTTCGTCCGCCAGTCCGACCGGTCCGACCGCTACGACGAGGCCGCCGGCAAGCTCCAGGCCGCCGGCCTCGCGTACTGGTGCGAGTGCACCCGCGAGCAGGTGGAGGAGCGGGCGGAGCGGCGGGGCGGCCCGCCCGGCTACGACGGCTTCTGCCGCGACCGCTCGCTCGGGCCCGGCGCCGGTCGGGCGCTGCGGTTCCGCACGCCCGACGAGGGGGCGACCGTCGTCCACGACGTCGTGCGCGGCGACCCCGCCTTCGACCACACGACGATCGAGGACTTCGTCATCGTCCGGTCGAGCGGGCGGGCCATCTTCGTCCTGGCCAACGCCGTCGACGACCTCGACCTCGGCATCACCCACGTCATCAGGGGCGAGGAGCACCTGCCGACCACGCCCAAGTACCTGCTCCTTTGGGAGGCGCTCGGCGGTGGCCGGCCGCCGGTGTTCGCGCACGTGCCGCTGATCGTCAACGAGAAGCGCCAGAAGCTGTCCAAGCGGCGGGACCCGGTCGCCCTCGAGCTCTACCGGTCCGAGGGCTACCTGCCGGAGGTGATGGCGAGCTTCCTCGCCCACCTCGGCTGGGGCGACCCCGACGACACGCGCGACGTGGCCGAGCTCGTCCCCGAGTTCCGGCTGGAGGACGTCAACTCGTCGCCGAGCTACTTCGACCTCGTCAAGCTGCGCTCCCTCAACGGCGACCGCATCAGGGCGCTGCCGCGCGAGGAGCTCGTCGCCAGGGCCCGGCCGTTCCTGCCGGCCGCCTGGGACCTGGCCTCGCTCGGCGACTTCGTCGACCTCGTGCAGGAGCGGGTGGCCCGGCTCGACGAGGTCGCGTCCCACGTCGACTTCCTGTTCGGGGACGACCTGCCGGTCGACGACGCGGCCTGGGCCAAGGCGATGCGGGAGCCGGCGCCGGCGCTCCTCGACGCCGCCATCAGCGGCTTCCAGGCGGGCGACTGGGACCCGGAGGCGATCAAGCGGGTGCTGCTCGACGCCGGCCTGGCCCAGGGCCTGCCCGAGAAGAAGGCGATCAGGGCCGCCCAGGCGCCGGTGCGGATGGCGGTCACCGGCCGCAGCGTCGGCCCGCCGCTGTTCG
Organism: Acidimicrobiales bacterium; assembly: GCA_036399815.1. Classification (NCBI taxonomy): domain Bacteria; kingdom Bacillati; phylum Actinomycetota; class Acidimicrobiia; order Acidimicrobiales; species Acidimicrobiales bacterium. Next base: position 3,122 of record DASWMK010000239.1, on the reverse strand, counting down.
AGTCGCTCGCGCTGCTCGGGCGGGACCGGGTGCTGGCCCGGTTGCGGGCGGCCAGGGCCCGCCTGTAGCGGGCGTGGTCCGCCGGGCCCTGCGCTGGGGCGTGCGGGGCGGGCTGGTGCTCGCGGCCCTCGTCGCCGTCTACGTGCTCGTCACGTTCGTGCAGGTGTGGCGGGCGTCGCGGGCCGACGAGGCCGGCCCGGCCGACGCCATCGTCGTGCTCGGCGCCGCCCAGTACGACGGCCAGCCGTCGCCGGTGCTCGAGTCGAGGCTGGCCCACACGCTCGCGCTGTGGGAGGCGGGCTACGCGGACGTCGTCGTCGTCACCGGCGGCGGGCAGCCGGGCGACCGGTTCACGGAGGCGACGGCGAGCGCCAACTGGCTGCTCGAGCGGGGCGTGCCCGACGACGCCATCCTCCGCGAGGTGCAGGGCGGCAACACGTGGGAGTCGCTCGCCGCCACGGCCCGCATCCTCGAGGACCGGGGGCTCGAGAGCGTGCTGCTCGTGAGCGACGACTACCACTCCTACCGGGTGGCGGCCATCGCCGAGGAGGTGGGCCTCGACGCCAGGACGTCGCCGGCCGAGATCGGCTACGGGTTCGTGACCGAGGCGAGGAACCTGCTGCGGGAGACGGCGGCCGTGTCCGTCGGCCGGGTCATCGGCTACCGCCGCCTCGTCCGCCTCGACGACGAGCTCCAGGGGGTGCGGGCCCCGGTCGCCACCGGGTAGGGTGTCGGTCCGCCCGATCGGGGGTGGTGTAATTGGCAACACGACAGGTTCTGGCCCTGTTGTTGGGGGTTCGAGTCCTCCCCCCCGAGCGCTGAGACGGTCGGCACGCGTGTGCCGGCCGTCGTCGTTCCCGGCAGTCGACGGGGGCACGGTCGCGAGCTGAGAGGAGCGCAACGGTGCGCTGGGCCACGTTCACGACGGGCGGTGCGGACGAGGCGCGGGTCGGGCTGGTCGTCGACGATCGCGTCCACGCGCTGGAGCCCGGGGTCACGCTGCTGGGCCTCCTCGGCGACGACGGCGAGCGCCTGGCCGAGGCGGGGGAGCGGGCCCGGTCCGACCCCCGCGACGTGCTCGACCTGGACGACGTCCGCCTCCTCGCCCCCGTGCCGAGCCCGCCGACGGTCCGGGACTTCTACGCCTTCGAGCAGCACGTGCGCACGGCCAGGGCCAGGCGGGGGCTGGACATGGACCCCGACTGGTACGAGCTGCCGGTCTTCTACTTCTCGAACCCGTACGCCGTGAACGGGCCGGGCGACGACGTCGCCGTCCCGCCCGGCTCGTCCGAGCTCGACTACGAGCTCGAGGTGGCGGCCGTGGTCGGCCGGGGCGGGGTCGACCTCGACCCCGAGACGGCCGCGTCCCACATCGCCGGGTTCTGCGTGATGAACGACTGGAGCGCCCGGGACGTCCAGCGGCGGGAGATGAAGCTGTCGATGGGGCCGGTCAAGGGCAAGGACTTCGCCACCACGCTCGGCCCGCTCCTCGTCACCCCCGACGAGCTCGAGCCGTACCGGGCCGGGCAGGCCTACGACCTCACCATGACGGCCTCGGTCAACGGCAAGGAGTACACGAGGGCCACCCTGGCCGACGTCTACTGGTCGTTCGGCCAGATGCTGGCCTACGCCTCGCGGGGGACGCGGGTGGCGCCGGGCGACGTGATCGGCTCGGGGACGTGCGGCACCGGCTGCATCCTCGAGCTGTCGCTCGTGCACGGCTCGGACGCCTACCCGTGGCTGCGGCCGGGCGACGAGGTGGAGCTCGCCGTCGAGCACCTGGGCGTGCTGCGCAACCGGGTGGTCGAGGGCCCGGCCCTGAAGCCGCTGAAGTGAGCACCAGGGAGGAGTGGCTGGCCCGCCTCGACGCCGTCGAGGCCCGCCTGGCCGACCACGCCGGCGACGGCGCGCCGCCCGGTCTGACCGACCCGGACCCGCCCACCGGCGAGCGGTGGGACGCCGGCCAGGTGTGGGCCCACCTCGCCGAGTTCCTGCCCTACTGGATGGGCCAGCTCACGAAGGTGGTGACGGCGTTCCGGGGCGAGGCCGTGCCGTTCGGCCGCACGAAGAAGGACGCCGGCCGCATCGCCGCCATCGAGGCCCGGCGGGCCGAGGACCCGGCCGCGCTGATGGCCGAGGTCCGGGGCCACGTGGCCGTGTGGCGGTCGTGGCTGGCCGGGCTCGACGGGTCGGCGTGGTCGGCCGTCGGCGCCCACCCGACCCTCGGCGAGCTGGACATGGACGCCATGCTGCGCCACTTCGTGGTCGGCCACCTCGAGGAGCACGCCGACCAGCTCGACGGCCTGCGCGCCGCCCCGCCCTCCTAGCTCAACGTCTCCCCACGATGGGCGCGTCGGTGGCTACTGTTCGCGCGTCACATCTCCGACGCAGGGGGGAACTCATCATGCGCAACCGTCGTCGCGGAGCAGTTGCGCTCCTCGTCCTCGGGCTCCTGGCGGGCCTGGTGGCGGCACCGAGGGCCGAGGCCCGGCCGCCGTCCACCCAGATCATCGGCGGTGACCCCGCCGAGCCGGGCGAGTACCCGTTCATGACGGCGATCCTCGACGAGACGATCGCCGGCAACGACTACCAGAAGCAGTACTGCGGCGGGTCGCTCATCGCCGCCAACTGGGTGCTCACCGCAGCGCACTGCGTCGAGGGCGAGCGGGCCTCGAACCTCGCCGTGGCCGTCGGCCGCAACCAGCTCGACAGCACCCAGGGCGTGCGCCGCAGCGTGTCGGCCATCTTCATCCACCCGAGCTACGGCTCCCCGACCTCGCTGGCCCACGACGCCGCCCTGATCCAGCTGTCGACGGCGGTCACGACGATCGCCCCGATCCGCCTCGCCGGCGCCGCCGACGACGTCTACGAGGCGGCCGGCACCGGCCTCACCGTGATCGGCTGGGGCAACGTGAACTCGAGCGGCAGCCCGAGCTATCCGAACGACCTCCAGGAGGTCGTGGTCCCGGCCGTGAGCGACTCGCAGTGCGCCCGCTCGTACGGGTCCTCCCTCGACGCCGCCACCATGCTGTGCGCCGGCGCCACCGGGCTCGACTCGTGCCAGGGCGACAGCGGCGGGCCGCTGTTCGCCACCCCGTCGAGCGGCCGGGTGCAGATGGGCA
>DASWMK010000238.1 GCA_036399815.1 Acidimicrobiales bacterium | reverse complement strand
GGCGGGCCCGGCGGGACCTCGACGGCGCCCTCGCCCTGTTCGCCGAGGAGGAGCGGCGGTGCCGGGAGCGGGGCGACGCGAGGGGGCTCCAGGCCGCGCTCGGCAACCTCGGCGCGACCCTCCGGGACCGGGGCGACGGCGACGGCGCCCTGGCCCGGTTCACCGAGCAGGAGGAGGTATGCCGGCGCATCGGCGACCCGCTCCTCTTGCGCCAGGCCCTCGCCGCCAGGGCCGCCGTCCTCGCCGACCGGGGCGACCTGGCCGGCGCCCTCGCCCTCCAGCGCGACCACGAGCGGGTGTGCCGGGACCTCGGCGACCTCGCCGGGCTCCACGTCTCCCTCGGCAACCAGGCCGTCACCCTCCTCCAGCTGGGCGACCTCGACGCCAGCCTCCGCCTCCTCGCCGAGGAGGAGGCGATCTGCACGAGGACGGGCCGGCGGGCCGGCCTGGCCCGCAGCCTGCTGGCCCAGGCCATGGTCCGCCAGCAGCAGGGCGACCTCGACGCCACCGTCGCCCTCCTCGACCGCCACGAGCCGCTGGCCAGGGCGCTCGGCCAGCCGTCGGCCATCGCCGCCAACCTCGGCATCAGGGCGACGGTGGCGCGGGCGCGCGGCGACGTCGCCGGCGCGCTGTCCCTCCACGTCGACGAGGAGCACCTGTACCGCCAGGCCGGCGACCGGCCCGGGGTGGCGGCCAGCCTCGGCAACCAGGCGCTGGCCCGCATGGCGGCCGGCGACGGCGTCGCCGCGGCGGGCCTGTTCGCCGAGCAGGAGCGCATCTGCCGGGAGCTGGGCGACGCCAACGGCCTGCAGGGCGCGCTCGGCAACCGGGCCGCCCTGGCCCTCCAGCGGGGCGACCTCGACGGCGCCTCCCGGCTGCTCGACGAGCAGGAGGCGCTGTGCCGGCGGACGGGCCACCTCACCGGGCTCGCCTCCTGCGTCGGCAACCAGGGCGTCGTGCGGCTGCACCGGGGCGACCTGGACGGCGCGCTGCGCTGCTACGGCGAGCAGGAGCGGCTGTGCCGCCAGGCCGGCGACGGCAACGGCCTCCAGACCAGCCTCGGCAACCAGGCCGCCATCGCCGTCCAGCGGGGCGACGCGGCGACGGCGGCCCGCCTGCTCCGCGAGCAGGTCGCCATCTGCCGGTCGCTCGGGATGTGGCCCGACCTCCAGAAGGCGGCCGGCCTGCTCGTGCAGGTGCTGACGTCGGTGGGCGACGGGGCCGGCCTCGTCGACGCCTGGGCCGCGGTCGAGGCCGCGGCGACCGGCCTCGGCGACCCGGCGACGGCGGCGACGGCGCTGACCAACCGGGCGACGCTCCTGTCCGGCGCCGGGCGCCCGGCCGACGCCCTGCCCCTGCTGGCCGAGGCCGAGGCCGCGTTCGCGGCCGCCGGGAACGTCGCCGGCCAGCAGATGGCGATGGGCAACCGGGGCCTCGCCCTCTACGGCCTCGGCCGCCTCGACGAGGCCGACGTCGTGCTGGCCGCCGCCGAGGACCTGTGCCGGCGCTGGAACCTGCTCGACGGGCTCCAGTCGGCGGTCGGCAACCGGGCCCTCGTCGCCCAGGCGAGGGGCGACGCGGCGACGGCCGTCGCCCTGCTCGAGGAGCAGGAGCGCCTCGCCCGTCAGGCCGGCAACGCCGGCGGCGTGGTGATCGCCATGGCCAACCGGGGCGAGGTCCTCGGCGGCGTCCCCGGCCGGGAGCGGGAGGGCATCGCCCTGCTCGACCAGGCCGCGGCGATGGCCGAGCAGTACGGCGCCGCCCCGATGGCCGCCCAGATCCGCCAGCTCGCCGCCGCCGCCCGCGCCCGCCTGCGCTGAGGGGCGCCGCCGAGCCGCCGCTTGCCGCTCGCGCGTCCGGTGGCCCCGTCCTGCCGCAACGCCGCAGCCCCCGCCGGCCGCGCCCGCCGTCCCGGTCCCACCGCGATCGCCCGCCGCCCCCGCCGGCCGCGCCCGCCGTCCCCGTCCCACCGCGATCGCCCGCCGCCCCCGCCCGCCGTCCCGACCCACCGTTCCCGCCCGCCGTCCGGGTCCTGCCGCGATCGCCCGCCGTCTCGCCGGCGCCCGCCCGCCCGCGCTGACCGTCGCCGGGTCGTGCCGCGATGCCGCGCCGTCCCGGCGCCGCTCGGGCCTCCCGCCGGCCCTTCGGCGCCTGGCGGCCTGGCCGGCGCTCCCCGGCGTCAGGTGCCGGGCGTGGTGCGGACGATGTCGAGGCCGGCCCTCGCCAGCATGGCCGGGAGCTCGCGGACGGCCTGACGGTCGCGCTCGCGGTCGGCCTCGGCCATGTCGTCCCAGGGGACGAGCAGCGGGTTGGTCATCGCCTGGTCGTCCCGGCGCTCGCCGTGGCGCCAGCCGGCCCGGCGCCGCTCCTCGGCCCAGCGGTCGTGCTCCCGCCGGGCCAGCACCTCCACCTCGTGGTCGGTGAGCGGCCGCCCGCCGTCGTCCCACCGGTACAGCGGGATCAGGTCGAGGTCGACCTCGTGCAGCCCAGCGGCCAGGGCCGCGGCCGCCCGCCGGTTGGACTCCCGCAGGGCCTCGGGCAGCTCGTCCCAGGGCACGGCCGCCGCCCCGCCGCCGCCGTCCCGCCTCGTCCTCGCCAGGTAGTCCTCGTGCAGCGCCCGCGCCACCTGCTCGTGGGTGCCGCCGGCGACCACCTCGGCCGTGCACGTCCGGTCGAGCGGGCTGAAGGCGACGACCGGGACCGCCGACCGGCCGACCCCGAGCAGCACGCCGAGCCCGGCCTCCGAGCGGGTGCGGACGAGCACCCGCGCCGGCCGGGCGCCGAGCACCTGGCGGACGGTGAGCGCCGCCGACAGGGCGGCCGCGTCGCTGTCGAGGGCGACGAACACGGCCGTCACCCGCCCGGAACAGAGCAGGTCGGTGAAGGCGTCGACGGCGTCGGGGACGGGCCGGTCGAGGTCGAGGTCGATCGGGGCCAGGTCGCACCACCGCTCGAGGCTCGGGTGGCGGAGGCGGAGCGCCTGGAGGCGGCCGCCGGCCTCCCGGTCGACCAGGGTCACCGCCAGCCGGTGCCGCCCGTCCCGCTCGGCCCAACGCTGCCCCGCGGCGACGACGAGGCTCTGGCCCAGCTGGCCGACGCCGACGACCACGAGGTGCGGCGGCCGGCCGACCTCGTCGAGCACCGGCTCGGTCGCCAGCCAGGCCCTGGCCGCCTGCTGGTGCACGTTGAAGAACTCGAGCCGCACGCCCTCGGCCTCGTCCTCCAGCACCTCCGAGCGGAGGAGGTGGCACAGCTGCGGGTCGAGGAGGTGGACGGCGCAGTGCAGCGGCCGGGCCCCGGCCGGCCGGTCGACCTCCCGCACGACGGCGGCGATCCCCGCGTTGGCGCCGTCGTCGGCGGCGGCCACCGCCTCGCCGGCCCGACCCACCCCGGCGTGGCGGAGCACGGCCGGGTCGGTGGCGTCGCCGACCAGCACGGCCACGCCGTGGGCCCTCGCCGTCGGCACGCCCGGCGAGGCCGAGTCGACCTCGACGGCCACCACCCGCCGGCCGGCGTCCCGGAAGGAGGTGGCGACGCGCAGCCCCTTCTCCCCGAGGCCGCAGACCACGACGTGGTCGCGCCAGAGCCGGGGCCGGAGCCGGTCGACCTGCTCGCGGAACAGCAGGGCGGAGGCCTGGATGAACGTCGCCCCCGTCACCATCGGGCCGAGGAAGCGGGCGGCCTGGATGCGCCAGTCGACGGCGGCGTAGTCGTTGGCGAAGGACAGGGCGAACAGGTCGGGCACGGCGTAGACCCGGTCCCAGGTCGAGTAGGCGACGCCGGGCGGCGACTTCCCGGCCATCCCCCACAGGCCGAGGGCGGCGACGGCCAGCCACAGCCCGCTCAACAGCATCCACCGCGACCGCGGCTGCCACAGCCGCCTCAGCCCGCCCACGGCCACCCCTCCCGCACGACGTCGCCGTCGGGGACGCGCACCCAGGCGAGGGGTCGGCCGACGGCCCTGGCGCGCGCCACCACCTCGCCCGTCCCGCCCCGCCCCCGCGGTGGCCGGCCGTCCCACACGGCGACGAGCACGTCCGAGCGGCCGAGCACCTCGAGGCCGGCCGCCCAGTAGGCGTCCTCCCTCGTCGGCTGGGGCGGGACGCGGTCGACGGCGTCGGCCCGCGCCAGCAGCGAGCGGAAGGCGGCCACCGACCCGCCGGCCTCGAAGTCCCGCTCGTAGTCGGCGGCGTCGAGGGGCAGGACGACCTCGAGCGACCAGCCCGGGCGGGCGAGGCCCCGCTCGGCGACCAGACGGTCGGCGCCCTCGGCGAGGCTCGACACGACGGCCGCTGCCGCGCCCGCGGCGGCGGCGACGGCGTCGAGGGCGGCGTCGACGCCGGCCGGGACGCGCCCGTCCGCCGGCAGCCGGCGGTGGCCGGACACGGCCACCCGGAACCGCTCGCCGCCCTTCGGCACGGCCGGATCGTACGGCCCGCCGCCCGCGGCGGGAGGACTACGCTCGGCGCCTCCATGACAAAAGGGGGGCGTCGCATGCCGACGACTTCTGCCGCAGAGCGCCGACGCGGGGGGCGCGCCCGCGTCGTCGGCCTGCTGGCTGCGGCCACGGTGGCCGTCACGTCCATCATCGCGACCCCGGCACGCGCCGAGGTGGCCGATCCTCCGCCGAGCGTCTGCGAACGGCGGGTCAACGACACGGTGCAGGCCCTCCTGGCCTGCGTCACCCTGGCCGGGGTGCGCGAGCACCAGGCCGAGCTCCAGGCCATCGCCGACCAGTACGGCGGCACGAGGGCCGTGGGCACGAAGGGCTTCCGGGCCTCGGTCGACTACGTGCTCGACCAGCTCGAGGAGGCCGGCTACACGCCCGAGGTGCAGGCCTTCCCGTTCGAGCAGGTGACCGACCTGTCGGACTTCCAGCTCACCCAGCCCCAGCAGGAGGACTTCGACCCGTACGAGGACTTCCTCGCCGCCGAGTTCTCCCCCGAGACGACGGCCCAGGGCGAGCTCCAGGCCGTCGACCTCGTGCTGCCGCCCACCCCGGAGCCCAGCTCCACGAGCGGGTGCGAGATGTCGGACTTCGAGGGCTTCGAGGCCGGCAACATCGCCCTGATCCAGCGGGGCACGTGCACGTTCGCCCTCAAGGCCAAGAACGCCCAGCGGGCCGGCGCCGCCGGCGTCGTGCTGTTCAACGAGGGCCAGGTCGGCCGCACCGACGTCCTCGCCCCGAGCGGGACGGCCGAGCGGCTGACGATCCCCGTCATCTTCACCACCTTCGCCATCGGCGAGCGGCTGGCCGGCACGGAGGGCGCCGTCGTGCGCATCGCCGTCGACCTGCTGTTCGAGACGAAGACGGCGTGGAACGTGCTGGCCGAGCTCCAGGGCACCGACGACCAGGTCGTCATGGTCGGCGGCCACCTCGACTCGGTCCCCGAGGGCCCTGGCATCAACGACAACGGCTCGGGCAGCGCCGCCATCCTCGAGACGGCGATCATGATGGCCAACGTCACCCCGACCCACACCGTGCGCTTCGCCTGGTGGGGCGCCGAGGAGCTCGGCCTCGTCGGGTCCACCTACTACGTCGAGCACCTCCCCGCCGAGGAGCTCGCCCGCATCGCCCTCTACATGAACTACGACATGATCGGCTCGCCGAACTACGTCCGGTTCGTGTACGACGGCGACGGCGACTCGTTCGGCACGCCCGGCCCCGACGGCTCCGACGAGATCGAGGACGTCTACCACCGCTGGTACGACCGGCAGGGCCTGGCCTCGGAGGACACCGAGTTCAGCGGCCGCTCCGACTACGGGCCGTTCATCGCCGCCGGCATCCCGGCGGGCGGCCTGTTCACCGGGGCCGAGGTGCCGAAGACGGAGGAGCAGGAGGCGATCTACGGCGGCGAGGCCGGGATCCCCTACGACCCCTGCTACCACCAGGCCTGCGACGACTACGACAACGTCGACCTCGAGGTGCTGCGCCAGAACAGCGACCTCGTCGCCTTCGCCGCCCTCTACTGGGCCCAGAAGGCCGACCTGCCGGGCGGCGGCGACCCGACGCCCACGACGCTCGACGGCCACCGGCCGACGGCGTAGGTCGCCGAGTCGGGCACGGGGGCGGGGCCGCGCCCCCCGTGCCCGACCGCACCGCGGGAGCTGGGCCGTTCGGCTCATTGCCCTCAAGCGGCCGGGCGGAGCCGCCGATCAGGCGGCATGAGCATGCTGGAGGGGGTGCCTCGATAGGCGCAGGAGCACCCGGCGCCACCGCGTGACCCCAGCGACGATCGCAGCCCATCCCATTGCCATGTCCCCGGGCCCGCGGTCATCGCGGGGGCACGCGGTGCGCTCCCCGCTCGTTGAACGAGCGCAGCACCGGGCCCCCCGCACGGAGCTCGACCCGCGTGATCGACGCCGGGTCGAGGTGGGTCCGCCAGGCCAGCTCGACGCCCACGCCGAGCGCCCAGGCGACCGCCGCCTTGATGGGCGACACGTGGCTGACGACGACCACGTCGCCCCCCTCCCCTGGCCCCGCCGCCACCGCCGCGGCGAGCAGCTCGTCGCAGGCCGAGCGGACCCGCCGGTCGAGGGCGGCGAGCGACTCCCCGCCGGGCGGCGCGAACTCGGGGTCGGCCCGCCAGGCCGCCCACTCCGCGGCGCTGACCGACCGGACGGGCCGGCCCTCCCAGTCGCCGTAGTCGACCTCGACCCAGCGCTCGTCGACCTCGACGGGCAGGCCGAAGCACCGGGCCGTCGCGACGGCCCGGCCGAGCGGGCTGGCCACCACCCTCGTGACCGTGGCCGGCGGCGGGCCATCCGCCACCGCGGCCGGGAGCGCCCCGGCCTGGCGGGCGCCCTCGTCGTCGAGGCCCGGGTCGGACCGTCCGAGCAGGAGCCCGGCGGCGTTGACCGCCGTCCGCCCGTGCCGCACCAGGATCAGCACGCGGGCCCCGCTCAGGGCACGACCGACCGGTCGAGCCGGCCGGTGCGCACGAACCGCCGCCGCCGGTCGGGGTCGGCGAGGCCGAACGTGCGCCAGGCCCACACGGCGACGGCCACCCCGACGGCCTCGAGGACGACCGACCAGACCCCCCGGGACACCTCGGGCGCCCGCTCGCCGTCGAACGACCAGCCCATGGCCGGCCACCAGAACAGCTCGGTCCTCGTCCAGGCGCCGTCGAGGACGAGATGGAGGGCGGTGCCGATGGGCAGCGCGACCCACCGCCGGCCGGCCAGCCGCCGGCCCCGGGTGGCGACGAGGACGACGACCAGCAGCACGGCCGAGAACGCCAGGGTGTGGAGCACCCGGGCGCCGAACAGCACCCCCTCGACGCTCGGCAGCACGGCCCCGAGCGCCACCAGCCGGTAGTCGACGGCCGGGCTCTGGAACACCGCCCACACGAACACGACCGCGGCGGCCGCGAACCAGACGATCACGGCACCAGGATGCGGCCGCACTCCTCGCAGTGGACGACCGTGGCGGGCGGCAGGTGGCGCAGCCGGTCGAGCTCGACCGCCGACAGGGTCAGGTGGCACCCGCCGCAGCTCCGGCCCTGGAGCGGGGCGACCGCCACCCCGCCCATCCGCGTCCGCAGCCGCTCGTACTCGGCCAGCAGCGGCGCCGACACCTGCGCGGCCGCCGCGTCCCGCATGGCCGTCGCCTCGGCCAGCGCGGCCTCGACGGCCGCCTCGGCCTCCACCAGCGCCGTCCCCACCTGCTCGTGCCGGGTGACGAGGTCGATGCGCTGGGTCGCCGCCTCGTCGACGGCGGCGTCGAGCGGCTCCCGCTCCTCCATCAGCTCGAGCACCCGGTCCTCCAGCTGGCTGCGCCGCCGGCCGAGCGCGGCCAGCTCCTCCTGGAGGGCGGTGAGCTCGCGCGGGTTGTTGACCGAGCCCGAGTACAGGGTGCGGTCGACGCTCGCCGACTTCGCCTCGAGCGCGTCGATCTCGTCCTCCAGCCGCTGCTGGAGCTGGGCGATCTCGTCGCGCTGCTCGGCCGTCACCGCCGTCCTGGCGTCGAGCTGCTCGATCTCGCGGGCGAGCGCCGCCAGCGCCGCCCGCTCGGGGAGGGTGTCGCGCCGGTGCCGGAGCTGGTCGATCGTGGTGTCGTGGTCCTGGAGGGTCAGGAGGAGGGGGAGGTCGCTCACGGCCTCGGTCGTGGCGGGCGTGGCGGCCGCGGTGGCCGGGTCTCCGGTGGGGCCGTGGGCGGGGGCGGTGGGGCGAACGTGACCGGTGGCCGGACGGGCGGCGGGGTGAACGTGTAGGTCGCCGGCGGCCGGGGCGCGAACTGCGCCGCGAACTCGTCGTAGCCCGACGCCCCGAGGTCGATCTCGGGGTCGAGGCGCAGGAAGCGGCCGGCCCGATCGGGCGGCTCGGGCGGCGTGAACTCGGTGATCGGCAGGCCCGAGTGCACCTCGCTCATGTAGAGGCCCCAGATCCTCGCCGGGTAGGAGCCGCCGGTCACCGTGCGCCCGCCGACGTTGCGCATCGGGATGCGGCCCTCGGGGGCGCCCATCCACACGGCGGTGGCGAGCTGGGGGGTGTAGCCGACGAACCAGGCGTCGGCCGAGTCCTGCGCCGTGCCCGTCTTCCCGGCCGCCGCCTGCTCGCCCAGCTGGGCGGCGGTGCCGGTGCCGTACTGCACGTTGGCCTCGAGCACCTCGGTGGCCAGGCGGGCGACCTCAGGGTCGAGCGCCTGCTGCGGGTCGTCCTCGTGCTCGAAGATGACCCGGCCCCGGCTGTCCTCCACCCGGTCGATCAGGTAGGGCTGGCGGTAGACGCCGTCGGCCGCCAGGGTGGCGTAGGCGGCCGCCATCTCGATCGGGTGCACCTCGCGGGTGCCGAGCGTGAGCGACAGGTCGCCGGTCGGCTCGCCGAGCGGGGTGGTGATCCCCATGCGGCGGGCCGTGTCGATCACGTTGGGCAGGCCGACGAGCTGCTCGAGGCGCACGTAGGCGCAGTTCACCGAGCCGACCGTCTGGCGGGTGATGGTGCCGACGCTGCCCCGGTTGTCGTCGAAGTTGTCGACCTCGTAGGGGTCGGGCGTGCCGCCCGGGTTCGGGAACTTGCAGGGCCCCGACCCGTCGATGACGTCGTTCGGGATGTAGCCGTGCTCGAGGGCCGACACGAGCACGAACGTCTTGAACGACGAGCCGGCCTGGCGGCCGATGCCCTGGGTGGTGAGGTTGTACTTGTAGGCCTCGAACCCGGGCCCGCCGATCATCGCCCGCACCGCGCCGGTGCCCGGCTCGACGGAGATGACCGCGCTGGTGAACAGGCCGCCCGCCTCGGGGAGGAAGCAGGGGCCGAGCGTGCCGTCGGGCCGCGGGCACGGCGTGGTGATCGTGCCCTGCACGTCGTTGCGGGCCTGGGCGGCGACGTACTGGTAGATCGGGTCGATCGTCGTGTAGATGCGCAGGCCGCCCCGGAACACGGCGTTGAACCGGTCGGTGGCCGTCTCGCCGAGGCGGGGGTCGTCGAGGAGCTGCTGCTTGACCTCCTCGATGAAGTAGTCCTTCGGCGGCGGCAGGCTGCTGAGGTTCGCCGTGGGCAGCGGGACGAGCTGGTACAGCTCGTTCTCGTACTGCGTGATGCGCCCGAGGCCGACCAGCCGGTCGAGCACGAAGCGCCGCCGGGACTCGGCCGCCTCCGGGTGCAGGAACGGGTCGTAGCCGCCGGGGTTGCGGATGAGGCCGGCCAACAGGGCCGCCTGCCCCCAGTTGAGGTCGCCGACGTTCAGCCCGAAGTACGTCTCCGCCGCGGCCTGCACGCCGTAGGCGCCGTTGCCGAAGTAGACGGTGTTGAGGTAGCGCTCGAGGATCTCGTCCTTCGACATCTCGTCCTCGAGGCGGACGGCGTAGACCGCCTCCTTCACCTTCCGCCCGAGGTCCTGCTCCGGGCTGAGCAGGGCGTTCTTCACCACCTGCTGGGTGATCGTCGACCCGCCCTGGGCGATCCCGCCGGCCTCGACGTTCTCCATGAGCGCCCTGGCGGTGGCCCGCAGGTTCACGCCGCCGTGCTCGTAGAAGTGCTCGTCCTCGACGGCGAGGACCGTCTGCACGAGGGCCTCGGGCACCTGGTCCAGGCGGACGGGCGCCCGGTTCGACTCGTAGTCGTGCAGCGAGGCGATGAGCGTGCCGTCCCTCGCGAACATGAGCGAGCGCTCGCCGAGGGCGGAGAGGTTCAGCTCCGGGAGGCGGCTGCTGCCCGAGGTGAGGAGGGCGACGGCCTGGGGCGCGACGACGAGCACCGTGCCGGCGAGCAGGGCCGGCGCGCAGACCAGGACGGCGACGAGCCGCAGGAGCCGAGCGAGGTGCTTCACTTAGACCCGACGTTACCCGCGGGGTGTGACAGGAAGGCCGGCAGGCCGGCGCCCTGCCGCCACCCCGCGGGCAGCGTCACGGCGTCAGTTCGTGCAGCGGAGGGTGCTGAACGAGACGGAGTCCTTGTCCTTGTCGCCCTCGGCGTTGCGGGCGACGACCTTGGCGTTCACGTTGATCTCGTCCGGGTAGTTGTGGATGACGGTCGGGTCGCTGACGGCGCCCGTGTCGAACACGCCGTCACGGTTGAAGTCCCAGCGGTACCGCACGGTGCTGGACGACTCGGTGACCGCGGACAGGGTCACCTGGACCGTGTCCCCGTTGACGCACTGCTGGTCGGCGACCACGGCCTGCACCTGCAGGGCGTTGATCCCCGCCCCCGCACCGGCGGTCGCCGGCGACAGGCCGAGCCCCGCGAGCCCCAGGCCCACGGCGGCAACGGCCAGCCCTCGCACACGCGGCATCCCCATACCTCCTCGTCGGTGGACCTGCGACCCGGTACCCACCCGGCCGCGTCCCCCAAACGGACGGTCAGAACCCGAGGACCCTCCTGGCCGCCTCGGCGATGTCCTCGGGCTGAGGCAGGATCTCGTGCTCGAGGGTCGGCTCGTAGGCGACGTGGCAGTCCTTCGCGCCCACCCGCGCCACCGGCGCGTCGAGGTCGGTGAAGCAGGCCTCGGCGATCCAGGCCGCCACCTCCGCGCCGAACCCGGAGGTGACGATGTCCTCGTGGACGACGAGCACCCGGCCGGTGCGGGCCACCCGCTCGGCGACGAGGTCCTTGTCCCAGGGCACCAGGCACCGGAGGTCGACGATCTCGACCGACCAGCCGTCCTCCTCCTCGATCATCTGGGCGGCCCGCCGGCTGCGCTCCACGGTGGCGCCGTAGGTGACGATCGTGAGGTCGGTGCCCTCGCGGACGACGTCGCCCCGGCCGAGCGGGATGACGAAGTCGTCCGGCGGCATCGGGTCCCGGGCGTAGGGCTGGCGGAGCAGGTGCTTGTGCTCGAGGAACAGCACCGGGTCCTCGCAGCGGTGGGCGGCCCGGAGGAGGCCGACCGCGTCCCTCGCCCGGGACGGGAACATGACGATCAGGCCGGGGACGTGGGTGAAGATCGACTCGCCGCACTGCGAGTGCCAGATGGACCCGCCGGTGAGGTAGCCGCCGATGGGGACCCGGAGGACCAGGGGGCAGTGGAACTCCCCGTTCGAGCGCCAGCGCATCGTCGCCGCCTCGCTCTTGATCTGGGTCATGGCGGGCCAGATGTAGTCGAAGAACTGGACCTCGGGGAACGGCCGCAGCCCCCGCACCGCCTGCCCGACGGCCCGGCCGACGATGTTCGCCTCGGCCAGCGGGGTGTTGAAGCAGCGGGCGATGCCGAACTGCTTCTGGAGCCCGTGGGTGGTGCCGAACACGCCACCCTTGCCCTCGACCTGGTCGACGACCTCGGCCGGCGCGTCGGCCACGTCCTCGCCGAACACCCGGATGCGCTCGTCGGCCGCCATCAGCTCGTGGAGCGTGCGGCGGATGGCCTCCCCGAACGTCACGGTCTCGGCCTCGGGGTCGACGGCGGCCTCGGTCAGCCGGCCGTCGCCCGGGATGTCCGGGACGACGTAGACGTGCTCGAGGACGGTCGCGGGGTCCGGACGGGCGGCGGCGAGCGCCTCGCGGGCGGCCGCCTGGACGATCGCCTTGGCCTCCTCGCGGACGGCGGCCGCCTCCTCCTCGCTCAGCACCCCGGCCTCGACGAGCTCGCGCTCGAACGTGTCGATCGGGTCGTGCTCGGCCTCCGCCTGGAGCTCCTCCACGGGGCGGTACTTGCTCTGCGTGTCCGCCGCGGAGTGCGAGTACGGGCGGGTGACGGTGGCGTGGATCAGGCCGGGCCCCTCGCCGGCCCGCACCCGGGCGATGGCCTTGGCGCCCTTCTTCCGGGCGGTGAAGTAGTCCCGCCCGTCGAACTTGGTGATGGCGAGGCCCCGGAAGCCGCGCACCATCTCCGAGATCGGGGCCGGCGACTGGTCCTCGGCCCGTACCGAGATGGCGTAGCCGTTGTCGGCCACCACGTACAGGACCGGGAGGTGCAGGCGGCAGGCCGTGTTCAGGCTCTCCCAGAACTCGCCCTCGGAGGTGGCCCCCTCGCCGAGGGACACGTAGGTGAGCTCGTCGCCGTGGGCGTCGCAGCCGGGGAGGCTGCGGCCGGCGATGTAGCGGGACGCCTCGGCGCACCCGACGGCGGGGATGCACTGGCTGCCCGTCGGGCTCGACTGGGACACGACGTTCAGCCGCCGGTGCCCCCAGTGGCAGGGCATCTGCCGGCCGCCCGACGCCGGGTCCTCCGACGACCCGACGGCCTGGAGGAGGATCTCGGTGGGCGTCACGCCGAGGCCGAGCATCAGCGAGCGGTCGCGGTAGTACGGGAAGAACCAGTCGTAGCCGGGCCGGAGGTGGCGGGCGAGGCCGAGCAGCAGGGCCTCGTGGCCGGCGCCCGAGATCTGGAAGAACACCCGGCTCTGCTTCTGGAGGCTGATCTCCCGGTCGTCGAGGGCCCGGGAGACGCAGGCCATCCGGAAGTCGTCGACGAGCTCGGAGCAGCGGTAGCCCCGGTAGGTGGGCTGGCCGTCGTCGTCCCGGCCGCGGCGCTTGTCCTTGTCCCGCTCCCGGTCCTTGTCCTTGTGGTCCTTGTGGTCCTTGTGGCCGTTGCGCTGGTGGCGGTGGTCCTCGTCCCGGACGAGCTCAGCCGGGTCGGCTCGGTGCGCCTTCGCCATCGACCACCACCCCTTCCAATGCAGGATCCGCCCCGGCCGCGCTGCCGGTCCGACGGGTGACGTTACCCGCGGACGGGCGGAGGGCGGCGGCTCCCCCGGCGGTCAGGCGCGGCGGGGGCGGCGGAGGGGCAGGCGGCGGCGCCGGGGCTCGCCGACGGCCTCCTCGGCCCGGTCCCGGACCTCGTCCGACGCGGCGACGACGCCGCCGGCGGCCAGGGCGACCGCGGCCGTGCCGGCCCACAGCTCGCCGGAGACGGCGGACACGACCATGCCGGCCAGGCCGAGGACGGCGCCGAGCGCGCCGGCCGGGAGCCGGGCCCGGCGCCAGCGCCGGCCGCTCCAGCGGTGGGTCGACAGGCGGGCGGCCAGGCGGGGGTCGACGGCGGCCAGCGACCGCTCGATGTCGTCGAGGAGGACGCGCTCGCCCGGCGTGAGCTCCACGTGCTCGGGGTGGTCGATCACGGCGGTCCCCCCTTTCCCGTGTCCGGCCGATACCCGCGCGGAGCCGGCACAACCCCGCCGTACCGGAAGGCTCGCGCCACCGGCCACCCCGCGTCCAGCCGCCGGGCAGCGAGGCGGCGATGGCATCCACCCGCCAGCGGTCGATCGCCACCAACATGGGAAGGTGTCCGATCCGCGGCGACTTCTCGCACCCGATGCGCTCGGGTCGCTCCGCGGTCGGGTTTTCTCCTACATCGGGGGCAACGTCAGCCGGGCGCACTGCGAATCGCTCGCGCCCTACGTCGCCGGCTTCACCCTCGCCGGCAAGCGTGGCCGGAAGATGGCGCGGTCGATCGCCGCGACGACGGGCGCCCCCGTGCTCTGGGACCCCGCCCTGTACGTCGCACAGGTGGGCGCGACCTGCCGGACGCCCACCCTCTTCGACGAGGACGAGAACGTCGGCTTCCAAGCGGACCTCGGCGTCGCTGCGTTCCTGTCCGCCTCCGGCTGGGTGCCCGACCGGGATGGAGAGGCGCTCCGGCGCGTCGTCGACGAAGGCCGGCGCTTCTGCGACCGGGCAGACCGGTCGGGTCACTCTGCCCCGAGCTTCGTCGTCGTGCCGATCGGCAGCTGGTGGTTGACCCGCGGCCGGGAGCGGCTGATCACCGAGCTCCGGCGCGTCGAGCGCCCGATCGCCCTCGTCCTGTGCTCCCGGAACGACCCGCTCGGCGTCGTCGGTGGGGTGGCCGGCCTCGTGGCCGTCGTTCGTTCCGTCCCCGACGTCGCCGTGATCAGGACCGATCTCGCGGGGCTCGGAGCGATGGCGCACGGCAGCCCCTTCAGCGCCATCGGAACGGGCACCGGTGCCCGTCACTCCGTCCCGGTCGGCACGACGGGCGGTGGAGCACCCGATGACGACACGCCGTCCGTCCTCGTCAGAGGCGCCGGCGTGTACAAGAAGGGGTCACAGATCGAGCGGTGCCGTTCGGACGGCGGGCTGCTCTCATGCCCGCTACCGCCGTGCAAGGGCCGTCACCTCCGCCGCTTCGCTGATCCCGCCTCACGACCGGAGGCGATGCTCCACGCGTTCGCCGTCATCCAGGAGCTCGCCGACGGCATCCTCTCGCACGACCCGGCGCTGCGCCCCGAGGCGTGGCGGTTGTTCGCCGAACGTGCCGTGCAGCGTCTGGACGACCTCGAGACCCGGACGAGAGTGCCGTGGGAGGCACCTCGGGCGCTCACCGACTGGGCGTCGACGCCTGGTTCGCCCCGGATCGACTAGACGCAGCGAAGACCTCCTCGCACAGCCGCCAGTGCGGCGCGTCGCCAACGGCGACGACGCGCTGGGGGGGTAACCGCAGCGTGTCGCACGCGATGACGCCGACGCCGAGGCGACCGGCTCGTTCCAAGACCCGCGATGACACGCGATCAGCACCCACGATCCGCCGTGCATCCGACGCGAACGGGCCGACTCGGCGGAGCGCGACGTCGCCCGCCGCAGCCAGCCCCAGAACCGCGACGAGGCGAACGGGCGGGCGATAGGTCCGTCGTGCCATGCCGCCGTGAACCGCGACGACGCTGTCCACCTCGTCCACCGCCATCGCGACGGCAACGGGGTCGAGGGCGTCGAGCGGCACGTCGAGGCCGAACGGCAGCGTGTTGAGGAAGCCGAGGATGGCCCGGTCCGAGACGGCACCGATGCCGAGCCGGCGGCGGCGCTCCGCCTCTTCAGTCTCCACATCGGCGAGCACGAGGACCTGCCCGCCTGCGCCCCGGATGGGGACGAGGACGTCGCCGGACAGCCCTGCGGCGAGCACGGCGTCCTCAGCGGTCAGCATGGCGCACCATCTCGTTGGCGAGACGGTCGAGGCTGAGGCCGAGTACGCGAGCAAGTCGGGCCACGAGGAAGAACCCCGGATCGGCAGGCGGACGGTGCTCGAGCTTCCGTAGCGTGTCGAGGGGCACGTTCGCCTCGCTGGCTATCGCCGCTTGCGTCCGTTCCGGTGGCCCGAGGCGTGCCGACACGAGGACGCCCACGAGCGATGCGCCCAGGGCGCGCTGGTCGTCCGATCGGCTCTGGCGTGCCATGTTCAGGATTATAATCCTTGTATTACAATCCTGTCGACCGCTTGGCATGCTGAGAGCGGTGCCGGATCCCTACGAGCCCGCCTCGGTCGACGTCGACCGCGCGGCCGGGGTGACGATCACGTTCGCCGACGGCGTCGTCGCCCGGTTCGACCTGGCGTCGCTGCGGCTCGGGTGCCCGTGCGCGACGTGCCGGGCGCTGCGGGACCGGGGCGAGGACGTGTGGCCCCGCCCGGGCAGCCCGACCCCGCTGCGCATCGACGACGCCCGCCTCCACGGCGCCTGGGGCCTCGCCATCACCTGGAACGACGGGCACTCGACCGGGATCTACCCCTTCGACGCGCTCCGACGGTGGCACGACGGGCGGGCGCACCCGGGCTGAGCGACCGGCCGCTGGGCGGCCGTCCGCCGTCGGCGTCCGACGCCGCGGACCACCACCGCGGGCGGGAGCGCCGAACCGGGTGATCCACGGCGGGGCGCGGCGGCGAACCACGGCGCGGAACGGGACCAGCCGCACCGGGAGGGAGCCATGTCCGCCGAGAACGAGGCCGTCGTCCGCCGCTACTACGAGCAGGTGTGCAACGGGCGGGAGCTGGCGCTCGCCGCCGACCTGTTCACCACCGACCACCGCCTGCACGACCCGCAGGTGCCCGCGGCCGACGGGCCCCAGGGCATCGCCGACGCCGTGCGCGCCTACCAGGACGGGGTGGACGGGCACTGGACGGTCGAGGAGATCTTCTCCGCCGGCGACCGCGTGGTGGTCCGGTGGACGGGCAGCGGCACCCACGTCGGCGACATGAACGGGATCCCGCCGACCGGCCGGTCCATCCGGGTCGACGCCATCTCGATCCACCGCGTCGAGGACGGCAAGGTGGCCGAGACGTGGGAGGTCTGGGACACGCTCGGCTTCCTCCAGCAGCTGGGGGTGGTCCCCACCCCCGGCTGACCTACGGCGCCGGCGCTCCGGGCAGGCCGCCGGCGGCCTCGACGTCCTCCTCGTCCCACACGGTGACGCCGGCGGCCCGGAGCGCCTCCGCCGTCAGCCCCTCGCCGTCGACCCGGCGCCGGGTGAAGCTGCCGTCGTAGACCTGGTGGCAACCGCACGACGGCGACCTGGCCTTGAGGACGGCGGCCGCCGCGCCGGTGGCGGCGGCGAGGCGGACGGTGGCCGCCGCGCCCCGCTCGTAGGCGGGGGTGACGTCGGTGCCGTCGGCCGTCCGCACCCGCCCGTCGGCGACCGATCGCTCGGCCGCCGGCCGGGGCGTGGGCAGGCCGCCGGCCGTCTCCGGGCAGATCGGCACCAGCCGGTAGCCGCCGCGCAGGGCGAGCACGGCGTCGGACGGCGACGCGCCGCCCTCATGGTTGCACCGCACCCCGAGCAGGCAGGCCGACACCACGAGCGCAGGGCGGGCGGGGCGCACGGACCGGACGGTAGCGGCGGCGCCGCGCCTACCGTGCCGCCATGCCCGAATGGATCTCGCCATCCCAGTTCCACGCGTCCGACGGCATCGACGACTGGCGGGTGCTCGGGGCCGGCGTCGGCGCCCACTTCACGGCCGGCTCGCTCACCGCCGGTGCCGACCTCGTGCGGGCCGTCGCCGAGGCGGCGCGGGAGGCGGGCTGCGACCCGGCCGTGGACCTGCGGGCCGACGGCGTCACCGTCCGCCTGCCCGGCACCGAGCACGGCCTGGACGCCCGCTACGTCGACCTCGCCCGGCGCATCTCCGCCGCGGCCGGCGAGGCCGGCGCCACCGCCGACCCGGCCGCCGTGCAGGACGTGCAGACGGCCATCGACGCCATGGACATCCCGTCGGTGCGGCGGTTCTGGGCGGCCGTGCTGGCCTACGAGGAGTGGGGCGACGAGGACGTGGTCGACCCCCACCGGCAGGGCCCGCCGATCTGGTTCCAGCAGATGGACGCGCCCCGCCCGCAGCGCAACCGCATCCACTTCGACGTGTTCGTGCCCCACGACCAGGCCCAGGCCCGCATCGCCGCCGCGCTCGCGGCCGGCGGCCGGATGGTCAGCGACGCCCACGCCCCCGCTTCGTGGCTCCTCGCCGACCCCGAGGGCAACGAGGTGTGCGTGGCCACCTGGCAGGGCCGGGATTGAGCGCCCGGGCGGATCCTCCGCTTACTTCTCGCGGCGCACACCCTTGAAGGCGCCACCGCTCTTTTTCGTTTGCGTGAAACGGCCAGTAGAGCTGTCCCGCTTCGTCCACAGTCCGGTCCGTGGATTCTTCACCTGCGACCGTTGCGTGACCGCGCCGGTCCGTCCTCCGCCCTTCGCTCCGTTCTTCGCCACTATGCCTCCTCGCTAGAATCCTAGGGCGGTCAGGCCGTCATCGGCGAGCGCCCTTACGTGCTTCCAAGCGTCTTCCGCCCATGGCACGTTGGCGTTCAGAGTAACCTTTCCGACCGTAATCACCCACAACACGGCGATCGCTACGATAAGGCAGACGCGCCATCGCCACAGCAACCGCTCCGCTAGCCCGCTAGTTTCGCGCGCTAGGACGACGGCGCCTGCAAGCGTGAGCGGAAAAGTGAGCAAGGCGAGCGCATCGATCAGGTTCTGATCCTCGGGCAGCGCGAGTGCGACCCCACCCGCAACAGCAATCAGTCCAAGCAACCACCACACTAGCAGAAGTTGTGAGAGGCGAACACGAGCCGTCGTTCGGATTTCGACCAGGTACGGCCGATCTGCGTCCGAGGCATATACCGTGACAAAGTCTTCTGCTGCGCGTATGGCGTCTGCGCTCACGTCGACGCGGCCGCCGGAAACACTGAATAACTGCGGTGGGTCCAAAACGACGGCCCGGTCAATGACTCGTATCTCGATGTGAGTTGTTCTCGCGTCGCCGAAGGCGATCGTTTCCTGCCAAACAGGTGAGGGCGACCCAGTCCATGGTCGCTGATCCCGCATAGTAATCGAGACTGGTTCCTCGACCGGTCACCACATCCACCAATACCTCCCATCGGCGGCCATACTCGGCGACTAAGGCGCGTTCTTCTTGCGTCATCCGACCGACGCACCGAACGAAGTCGTCGACCAATCGGTCAATCGCCGCGGTGCTCGCTGGTCGGTATGGCATAAATGGAATCGCCAACAAGAGTAACTCAGCGGGTGAATCTGGATCTTCACCTTCCTCAAGGGCGGCAACAAGGAGCTGCTCCGGACCTCGCAGCTTGTCAATCCACCGTTGGACATCGGTTCGCGCGATCCCTAGATCAAGATCAGAGTTCAGGTAGTTTACAAGCGCCCGCTCTTTCTGTGTGACACAGGCGCGAAGCATTCGCTGTTGCAAAGCAAGATGGTGGCGCCAGGCGTCGACAGTAAAAGCGGAGATGCCGTACCATGCGGCTTCAAGCTCCGGGGCTCCACCCGACCCCTTCTCTAGTTGGCGGCTGACGTACCCCGCCTGGATGGACGCGATCTGCTCGCGCAGTAGAAGGGAACACTCGCCTCGTATGGGTCCTGAGAAGTCGAGCCCTAACAAGAGTTGCTTTGGACGGACGGTCAAGGGTAGGAGGAGCCGAACTGCACCTCGCCCCGCTTCCGGAGCAAAGCCTTCTACTACGTCGGCGGGCAGGCGAAGCTGGTAGGTCGTTGAGGCCTGAACGTGATCAACATCGCCAAGCGCGAACTTATGGACAACGCGCTCGCGCCACGTACGTGTATCATCCAGTAGCCGATAAGTTAGATCAAGGTGGTCGCGCAAGTCAGTTATACGCTCGCCGGCGTCCCTCAGGTCGCGCAGCGGCCCTGCCGAGGAAGAGCGACACAGACGCCAGAGACGAGCGACCATCGAACAATTATCGAGGACATACGCGTCGCACACGTGGATGACCGTCGAGGCGCCGGCCGCTCTGTTCGTTCGTGCCGCCAGTCCGGCGTCTCGTCGCGACGAGAACTCCGCCCTTCCGCCAGCGCAGGCTTCGACCACCGCCGGTGCGATGAGAGCGGACCGTGGTTGCTCCCGGCGGTCACGGACAATCCTGCTCTCGCCCGTAAGGGAGGACGGCGTGTCAGGTTCCTCTTGCATCGGAGCCGGACTACGCAGCAGAACAACGGCGGTGGGCGGTGGGCGCTGAGGGACTCGAACCCCCGACCGCGTCGTTGTAAGCGACGAGCTCTGACCACCTGAGCTAAGCGCCCCCGGAGGGAGGACGAGGGTAGTCCCCCGAAAAGCAGAGCGGCCCGGCGGCCGCACGAGGCGGGCCGCCGGGCCTTCTCCCCCGGCCGGGAGGGCGCTTCCGGCCGGGAGAACTCGGGGTGCCGGTCAGTCGGCCCAGTCGCCGGTCGCCTGGAGCGACTCGAAGTTCCGGACGAACTCCTGCGAGGCCGGCAGGACCGAGCCGTCGGCGAGCCGCACGGGGACGAGGAAGGCGTCGGGGGCGATGGCGCCGTCCCGCGGGTCCTCGATCACCGGGCAGATCGTGTAGCGGGGGCCGGCCGAGCCGTTGGCCGGACGACGGCGCTGGGTGACCAGGCCGGCGGCCGTCAGCGAGTCGATCTCGGAGGCGGTGCGGATGACCGGCGTGCCGTCGGCGGCGAGGCCGTTGCGGTCGGCGAGGTCGGCCAGGGTCGCACGGCCCTCGGCCGTGTCGAACGCCTTGGGCGTCCAGTTGACGAACACGTTCACCCAGAGGCCGAGCGGGTTGTTCGAGAAGTAGCCGTTGCGGAGGTCGACGACGTCCTCCTGGCGCTTGTCCAGGCTGAGCGGGTCGCCGCCGGTCTTCGGGAACAGGTAGATGGCCGACGACTCGGCGAGGGCGCGGGCCTCCTGGCCGGCGGCGTCGCGGGTGAAGCCGTTGCCGTTGAGCGACCCGGTCGGCACCCAGAAGTAGAGGTTGCCGGAGTGGTCGTAGGTCGGGATCGTCAGGGTGACCCGGACGTTGCGGTGGTTGCGGTCGGGGGCCTGGTCGACGACCGAGATGCCGTCGCTGCCGGTGACCCGGCCGAGGATCCGGCTGGGGTTGACGCCGTTGGCCTTGTAGAAGCGGTCGGTGAAGTCGAACGGCGGGGTGTTGCCGTCGGACGACGCGGTCGCCGCCCCCGACGGCGTCGCGCCGGCGAGCACGCCGGTGGCCAGCAGCAGCACGGCCAGCATGCCGGCCACTGCCCTGGCGGTAGCGGACGATCGCATGGTTCCTCCCTCGGCGACCCACCCTGGGCCGATCCGTTGTTCGGCACCGTACGACCGGGGACCACAAGCGCGGACTAAGCGCCGGCCAAGGGTGGTGCCACCCGGCGGCCGACGGCGACGAGCGCCTGGGCCGTCTCGTGCTGGAGCTCGGGCAGGTGGTCGAGGCGGAACCAGCGGGCGTCGAGGATCTCCGGGGAGCGGGGGGCGACGCCGTCGAGGTCGGTGCCGTCGACGGGCCGGGCCATGAACACCACGTCGACCCGGCGGGGCAGGGGGTCGACCACGACGGCCGGCTCGCCGACGAGGTCGACGTCGAAGCCGACCTCCTCGTGCACCTCGCGGCGGGCGGCGTCGGCCGGGGTCTCGCCCCGCTTCAGCAGGCCGCCCGGCATCCCCCACCGGTGCCGGTAGGCGAGGCGCACGAGCAGGATGCGGCCGTCGCCCCGCTCGATGGCGCACACGGCCCCGACCGTGTAGGTGGGGGCGAGCCGGCGGACGACCAGCCGCCGCCCCTGCACGGGGAGGCGGCGGTACACGCCGAGGAGGGCGCCGTGGGCGCGGTCGCGGGCGGTCACGCCACCGAGCGGCGGGCGGCGAGCGCCTCCTCCAGCACGTCCCGCGTCGCCCCCGCCACGAGCGTGCGCCGGGCGGCGTGGTCGACGACGACCAGCTCCCGCCCGAACGCATCGGCCACGCCGGCCCCGGCCTCGGAGCACACCAGCAGCCCGGCCAGCCAGTCCCAGGGTCCGTGGCCGTCGTGGCTGAAGTCGACGTAGGCGTCGAACACCCCGGACGCGACCGCGCACAGGTCGAGCGCCAGCGCGCCGAGCGAGCGGAACTGCGACCAGCCGAGGTGCTGGGGCGGCCACCCGGTCACGGCGAGGAAGGCGCCCTCCAGCCGCCGCCGGTCGGACGGCTGGACGGGCGCGCCGTCCCGCCACGCCCCGCCGCCCCGCACGGCCTCGAACCGCACCCCGGACGCGTGGTCCTGGACGACGGCCACCCGCGGCCCGTCGGCGTCGACCGCGCACAGGCTGGTGGCGAACCACGGCACGCCGGCGGCCGCGTTGGTGGACCCGTCGACGGGGTCGACGACGACGACGACGTCCCGCCCGTCGCCGTGCAGGCCGGTCTCCTCGCTGAGCACGGCGAGGCCGGCCGCGTCGAGCACGGACAGGACGGCGGCGTCGGCCACGACGTCGGACGCGTACTGGTCGGGCCGGGCGCCCGACGGGCCCCAGTCGGACAGGTCGTCGAGCGCCCGGCGCACGGCCCGCGCCGCCTCCCGCAGCACGTCGAGCAGGGCCGGGTCGTCCACGCCGGCACCCTACCGGCCGCCCCGCGCCCGGCCCGCTGGGGGGTGAGGCCACTCCTCGCTGGCCGCCGCCCGGACCTGGCAGGCTGGGGGCCCATGGCCGTCCTGGACGTCGCCGGCTTCGTCGCCGACCTGAAGGACCACGCCGTCGACCACGGCTTCCACGTCCACGACGAGCGCCACTTCGTCGAGACCTACTCGCTGCGCCAGTCCTGGGAGGTCGACCTGCACCCCGAGGAGGCGTGCGGCGGCCCGCTCGACCTCCACCTCGCGCTCGACGTCGACCCCCGCGCCCTGCTCAGCTTCGAGGACGTGGTGATGGCCCTCGAGGAGCCCGAGGAGCCCCCGGACGAGCACCACTTCCCGCTGATCTTCACCTGGGTGCTGCCGCCCCTGCCGAAGGGGCCCGACCTCCTCGTGCTGGCGACCGACCTGGCCGGCGTGGGCGGGCCGGAGCTGCCCCTCGAGGTGTCGGCCATCGACTCGTTCGCCAGCGTCACCGACGCGCCCGAGCGCAGCCTCACGATCGTCGGGCGCATCGCCGTGTCGCTGTCGAAGGTGTACCTCGGCCAGGAGCAGCTGTGCGACACGCTCGACCGCTGCCTCGCCGTCAGCCAGTACCTCCTCGAGCGGGCGCCGGCCTGGCTCGACGAGGCCTGATCGTCACGTCGGGCCGGTCGACACCACCCGGAAGCGCACGGTGCGGTGGTGCTCGCCGTCCACGAAGATCCGCACGTCGTAGGGGCCGTAGCCCGGCAGCCCGACGGCCCTGAGGTCGACGGCGGCCGGCACCGTCACCGTGTCGCCGGGCTCCAGGCTGGCCGCGTCGACCTGGAAGTCGCCGTCGACGGAGGCGAGCTCGGTCCCGTCCTGGTCGAGGACCACGACGCGCAGGCGGTGGACGTGGCTGAGGTCGACCGGCTCCTGCTCGATGAGCAGTGCCACGAACACGTTCATCGGCGCTGGCAGCTCCTGGCGCCACAGGCGGGTCACCCCGCCGGCGACGACGAACAGCACCCGGTCGCGCACCTGCGCGAAGTCGCAGAGCAGGGCCGCGCTGACGTCCACCGCGACCGGCCTACCACGCCGGAGGGTTCACGTCGGCCCGGGGAGCAGCCGATAGGGTCGCTGTGGCGCGGGCCCAGGGAGGGGTGACGTGACGATTCGAGACGACTGCGGCTGCGGTGGCGGCCGCCTGCACCGCCGGCGGTTCCTCCAGCTCGGCGCGGGGACGGCGCTCGGCGCGACGTTCCTCGGGGCCTCCGGCGGCCTCGCCGGCGCGGCGCCCCGGCCGCCTCGGTTCGGGCCGAGGATCGACCCGTACGCGGCGTACGACGGCCAGGACACCTGCGACCCGACCCCCAAGCCGGGCACCGTCGCGCTGAAGAACCTGCTGCTCGCCACCTACCCGGGCACGGTCGACTGGGGCATCTCCCGGGACTGCTCCTCCGGCGGCGTGAGCGAGCACAAGGAGGGGCGGGCCTTCGACTGGGGTGTCCCCGACGAGGCCGGCAAGCGGGCGGCGAGGAACTTCGTCACCTGGCTGCTGAAGCGCGACGAGTACGGCAACAAGGACGCCATGGCCCGCCGGCTCGGGATCATGTACCTGATCCACGACGGCAAGACCTGGCAGGCGTGGGACGCCGACGCCGGGCTCAAGCCCAGGGACTGCGACCCGCACGCCAGCTACGACGACTGCCACTTCCAGCACGTGCACTTCTCGCTCAGCTGGGACGGCGCCTACCAGCGCACGACGTGGTGGCACCCGGAGAACAGCCGCGACGGCGCCGACACCCGCTACTGGCAGGACGGCGCGGCCGGGCGGGTCGGCGGGGCCGGCGAGGCCGTTCCCTCGCAGCTGTCCTGCTGACCTGACCCGGCGTCGACCACGCCGCGTGCGACCGGTTCCTCCTTGACCGCTGCCCGCGGTCGCGGCACACTGCGGCCCGGGCGAACCAGGAGGGACAGGGCGATGCCGGCCGAGGCGAAGGGATGGCGCCGCGCGTTGCCGATGCGGTGACGGTCGTCCTCGTGCCGATCGCCGCCGCAGTGGGAGGGCCGGCGGCCGCGGCCGGCGCCCTGCCCTCCGGGTTCGTCACCGCCACCGCCGGCCCCGGTGTCAGCTCCCGATGCCGACGAAGAGGTCGTAGGCGCTGTTGGCGTCCCCGGAGGTCAGGTCGCTGTCGGTGGACTGGAACGCCACCACGGTCCCGGTCCCGTCGATGGTCGGCGAGCCGCCGCTCGACCCGCTGGCGTCCCCGCCGCCAGGGGCGACGCTGACCCTGCGGGTCGTGCCCGCCTGGAGGTCGCGCACGAAGACGTCGGAGCGGTGGTTGCCGTCGTGGGGCACCAGGTCCGCGGCATCGGTCGCGAAGGTCACGTAGCGGCCGTCGGCCGACAGGGACGGCGCGCGCTGGGTGTCGCGGTTGGCCGGCCCGCCGCGGGTGTCGACGGTGGCGAGGGCCGTCGTGCCGCCGACGACGTCCCGCACGAACACGTCCCAGGTGCCGTTCGTGTCCCCGACGACGAGCGTGTCGGCGAGCGCGTAGAACGCCACGTAGCGCCCGTCGGCGCTGATCGACGGTGCGTGGGCCCAGGTCTCGCCGTGACCGCTGAGGTCGGCGCTGACCAGCCTCGTCGTGCCCGCCGACACGTCGCGCACGTACACGTCCGAGGCGCCCTCGGCGTTGTGGCGGACCAGGTCGTCAGCCCACGAGCTGAACGCGACGTACCGGCCGCCGTCGGACACCGACGACGAGTAGCTGGGACCGTTCGGCGCCCCGCCGGCCAGGTCCACGGTCACCCTCGTCGTCGTGCCGAGGGCCCGGTCGCGAACGAAGATGTCCGACATGGTGTCGGCCGGGCCGGGCGTGAGGTCGGAGGCGGTGGACGAGAAGGCGACGTAGCGGCCGTCGGCGCTGATGCTCGGCTCATCGCTCCCGCCGTTGGCGTCGCCGCCCAGGTCGTCGACGGTCACCCGCTCCGTCGTACCGGTGCGGAGGTCGCGGACGAACACGTCCGGCCAGTGGTTGCGGTCACGGGGGACGAGGTTGCGGGCCACCGAGACGAAGGCCACGAAGCGGCCGTCGGCGCTGATGGCCGGGTCGGTGGTCGGCCCGTCGGCCTGGTCGCCCCGCCAGCCGACGCTCACGAGCGTCGTGGTCCGGGCCCCGAGGTCACGCACGAACACGTCGTCGACGGCGTCGACGTCGCCGGGCACGAGGTCGGAGGCCACCGAGGTGAACGCGACGAAGCGGCCGTCGCGGCTGACGCTCGGGGACCAGCTGTCGCCGTCGGCCTCGCCGCCGTCGTGGTCGACGGTGACCCGGACGACGAGCGGGGTGGCCGCGGTCCCGGCGGCTCCCGCGGGACCGCCTCCCGTCAGGGCCAGGCCGGCGACGACGGCCGCGGCCGTCCGGATCGTCGATCGTCGATCGGACATGGGGGCTCCCCCTCTTCGGGGGACTGCACCGGCACGTCCGCATCAGCGGCAGCCAGGCCCCCGCAGGACCGCCGTCCGCCCCGCCGAGCGTACACCCCCCTCGGGGCAAAAGGCGCGATTCGTGAAGAAGCCACCGGCCTGGGGCGACGCCGCCGTGGTGGAATGCGGGCGTGGACGTCGCCGCCCTGCTGCTGGAGCTGTTCGGACGGGTGCCGCCGCTGGCCGAGGCGGCGGTCGACGGGCTCGACACCGACGCGCTGACGGCCCGGCCGGCGCCGGGCGCCAACCCGGTCGGCTGGCTCGTGTGGCACCTCGCCAGGGTCCAGGACCACCACCTCGCCGAGCTGCTCGGCGAGGACCAGGTGTGGGTGGGCGGCGACTGGGCCGCCCGCTGCGGCCTCGACCCCGACCCGTCGAACACCGGCTACGGGCACTCGGAGGACGAGGTGGCGGCCGTGCGGCCCGAGGGCGCCGGCGTGCTCCTCGACTACCTCGACGCCGTCCACGCGAGGACGACCGCCATGCTCGCCGGCCTGGCCGCGGACGACCTCGACCGGGTCGTCGACCGCCGCTGGGACCCGCCGGTGACCCTCGGCGTCCGCCTGGTGAGCGTGGCCGACGACGCCCTCCAACACGCCGGCCAGGCCGCCTACGCCCGCGGCCTGCTGCAACGCTGACCGACACCGTTTAGCAATCAACTCTCCGTGCGGGGTCGCCGATTGAGGGCGGGTGACCCGTGCCGCCGCCTTCGCCGCCGCCTGCTGCCTACTCGTCGCCTCGCTCGTCGCCGGCGCCTCGCCGAGCGGGGCCGCGAGCGCCACCGCGACGGCGACGGCCACCGCCGCCCGGACGTTCTACGTCGACTGCGCGGCCGGGTCGGACACGGCCGCCGGCACGTCGACGTCGACGGCGTGGCGCACGCTCGACCGGGTCAACCGCCAGGCGCTCCTCCCCGGCGACCGCGTCCGGCTGAAGCGCACGTGCGTGTTCGACGGGCAGCGCCTGCTGGTCACGGCGTCGGGCACGAGCACGGCGCCGATCACGATCACCGCCTACGGCAGTGGCACCCGGCCGACCATCCGCAACGGGCTCAACCAGGACGTGCTCGTGTCCGGGTCGTGGGTCGTCGTCGAGTACCTGATCCTCACCCACACGCCCCGCCAGACGACGGCCTGCGGCCAGCCCATCGGCATCTACTACGGGGTCAACCTCGTCGCCGGCTCCCACGACGTGGTCGTGCACGACAACCTCGTCAGCGGCGCGCAGGCCGGCGTCCACCTGGCCGAGGGGTCGTGGGGCAACCACGTGGTCGCCAACACGATCACCGGCAACAACGTGCTCGACGCCTTCCACGCCAACCCGGCCCAGGACCTCGGCGCCTGGGGGGTGCTGGTCAACGGCGACCGCAGCGAGGTCGCCTGGAACACGTTCCGCGACAACCGGGCCGTCTGCTCGAACCAGGGCTACAAGCTCATGAGCAACACGGTCGAGGTGTACGGCGGCGTCGGCAACGTCGTCCACCACAACCGCTCCACCGGCGAGCGGGTGTTCTCCGAGCTCGGCGGGACGGCCGCCAACCCGGCCGGCGACACGGTCTTCGCCTACAACGAGTTCGTCTCGACCCTGGCCGACTCCCGCTTCGTCGTCACGCGGGGGGCGCAGGACACCCTGTACGGGCCGGTGACGTCCACGACCGTCGTCCACAACACCACGTACCAGACCGGGCCGAGGAGCCAGGGCGTGGTCTGCATCCTCGGGTGCAGCCCGTCGGTGCTGACCATGCAGGGCAACGTCGTGTGGGCCGAGGAGAAGTCGGTCTACGCGGACGCGGCGTTCTCCGAGTCGGGCGACGTGTTCTGGAACACGGCGGGGGCCCCGTTCGTGCAGATGCCGGCGCCCCTCTCCCCCACCTCGGTGGCCGCCGACCCCCGGTTCACCAGCCGGGCGACCGGCGTCCTCTCGCTGGCCGCCGGCAGCCCGGCGGTCGACCGGGTGCCCGAGGCCGCGCCCCTGCCGTTCGCCGCCGGCGACGCCGACCTGCTTCACGTGCCCGTCCCGCAGGGTGGCGCGAGGGACGCCGGGAGCTACGAACAACTGCCCTGACAGTTCGGGGAATTTAGGGGTAGAGATGCCGCGGTGGCGAACCGCTGGGAGGTCGGCGCCCCCGCGCTCCTGACCGTGAACGAGCCCCCGACGGGCTGGCCCGCGCCCGGGCTCGGGGAGGTCCACCAGTACCGGGAGCTCCTCTACTTCTTCACCTGGCGGGACGTGAAGGTCCGCTACAAGCAGACCGCGCTCGGCGCGGCGTGGGCGATCCTCCAGCCCGTCCTCGCCATGGTCATCTTCACGCTGATCTTCGGACGGCTGGCCCGCCTCGACTCCGACGGCGTGCCCTACCCGCTCTTCGCCTACGCCGCGCTGGTGCCGTGGACGTTCTTCTCCAACGCCGTCACCCAGGGCGCCAACAGCCTCGTCCAGAACGAGCGCATCATCACCAAGATCTACTTCCCCCGGCTGATCCTCCCGATGGCCAGCGTGGTCGCCGTCCTCGTCGACCTCGCCCTGTCGGCCGTCGTGCTCGTCGGGCTGATGCTCTGGTACGGGGTGGCGCCGGGGGTCGCCGCGCTGACCCTCCCGCTGTTCGTCCTCCTCGCCGCCGTGACGGCGTGCGGCGTCGGCTTCTTCCTCTCCGCCGTCAACGTGCGCTACCGCGACGTCCGCTACTTCCTGCCCTTCCTCGTGCAGCTGTGGCTGTTCGTCACGCCGGTCGTCTACTCGGCCGACCTCGTCCCGCCCGGCTGGCAGTTCGTCTACGGGCTGAACCCGATGGTCGGCGCCGTCGAGGGCTTCCGCTGGGCGCTGCTCGGCACCGACGGCCTCGACCTCGGCGCGCTCGCCTCGTCGGTCGTCACCTCCACCGTCATCCTCCTGGTCGGTCTCGTCACCTTCCGGCGGATGGAGATCACGTTCGCGGACGAGGTGTGACCGTGGCGGAGCCGGCGGTGCGCGTCGAGGACCTCGGGAAGCGGTACGCGCTCGGCGAGCGCGAGCAGTACCTCGCGCTGCGGGACGTGCTGGCGCGCGCCCCGGGCCGCCTGGCCGGCCGGCTGCGCCGGGGCCGGGAGGCCGGCCCCCGCGAGCGGCCCCACGCCTGGGCGCTGCGCCACCTCACCTTCGACGTCCACCACGGCGAGGTCGTCGGCGTCATCGGCAACAACGGGGCCGGCAAGAGCACGCTGCTGAAGCTGCTCAGCCGCATCACGTACCCGACCGAGGGCCGGGCCGTCATGCGGGGCCGGGTCGGCTCGCTGCTCGAGGTCGGCAGCGGCTTCCACCCCGAGCTCACCGGGGCCGAGAACATCCTCCTGAACGGCGCCATCCTCGGCATGCGCAAGGCCGAGGTCGACCGTCGCTTCGACGAGATCGTCGAGTTCTCGGGCGTGTCGGAGTTCCTGAGCACGCCGGTGAAGCGGTACTCGACCGGGATGTACATGCGGCTGGCGTTTGCCGTGGCCGCCCACCTCGAGCCCGAGATCCTCGTCGTCGACGAGGTGCTGGCCGTGGGCGACGCCGAGTTCCAGCGCAAGTGCCTCGGCCGCATGCGGGAGCTGGCCGGCGGCCAGGGCCGCACCGTCCTGTTCGTCAGCCACAACATGGACGCCGTCCAGCAGCTGTGCAGCCGCACGATCTGGCTGGAGGGCGGCCGCCTGGTGGCCGACGGCCCGAGCGACGAGGTCGTCCCCCGCTACCTCTCGGCGGTGGCCGAGGAGACCACGGCCGGGAGCTGGGTGACGGTCGACGACGCCAACCGGGCCGGGAGCGGCGAGGCCCGGTTCGCGGCGCTGCGCTACCGGGGCATCGGCGCCGGCGGCGACCTGCTCCCCCGGGTGGGCGGGCCGCTCGAGGTCGACCTCGTCATCGAGGCGACGAAGCCCGTGCGGGTCGGCAGCCTGGCCGTGTTCCTCTCGACGATGGGCGGCACCAAGCTGGTCAACGCCGACCCCGTGGTCGGCCACGACCTGCCCCTCGAGCTGCCGGCCGGCCGCAGCGAGTGGCGCCTGGTGATCCGCAACGTCCACCTGAGCGCGGGCACCTACCGGCTCGGCCTCTGGGTCGCGCGAGGCCGGGGCGACCGGGCCTGGTCGGTGTACGACCGGGTCGACGCCGCCTGCGACCTCGTCGTGAGCGACCCGCCGGGCGAGGGGCCGGTGGTCGGCAGGGGCCTCGTCCCCTGCGAGTTCGAGCTCACCGCGCTGGGCGCCGGCGGCGGCGACGTGGCCAGGCCGGCGGGCTGACGGTGGCCGCGCCGACCGACGTCGCCGCCCTCGTCGTCACCTACCGGGCCGGCGAGGCGCTCCACGAGTGCCTGGCCTCGCTGCGCCGGGCCGGCGCCGGCCAGGTGCTGGTGGCGGACAACGGCGACGACGGCGCCGGCGACGCCGTCCTGGCCCGGTTCCCCGAGGTCGCCTACCGCGCCTTCCCCGACAACCCGGGCTACGGCGAGGCGGCCAACCGCCTCCTGGCCGAGTGCACGGCCCCGTACGCGCTGGTGCTGAACGCCGACACGGCGGTGCAGCCCGGCGCGCTGGAGGCGCTGGCCCGCCACCTCGACGACCACCCGAGGGCGGCCGTCGTCGGCCCCCGGCTCGTCCACCCCGACGGCGCCCTCCAGCCGTCCTGCTACCCCGACCCGTCCCCGTGGGAGCTGTTCCTCGAGGAGAGCCGCCTCGGCGAGGTGCTGCCCCGGCGCCGGTCGCTGCGCCGGTGGGCGCACGACGAGGCTCGGGCCGTGCCGTGGGTGCTCGGCGCCGCGCTCGCCCTACGGGTGAAGGCGGTGGCCGAGGTCGACGGCTTCGACCCCGGCTACTTCCTGTACTACGAGGAGGTCGACCTCTGCCACCGGCTGCGGCGGGCCGGCTGGGAGGTGCACTTCCAGCCGGCCGCCGTCGTCACCCACCACGGCGGGGTCAGCACGTCCCAGGAGCCGGGGCGCTCGACCACCACCCTGTTCACGAGCGCGGCCCGCTTCCACGACCTGCACGGCACCCCGGCCGACCGCCTCGGCCTGCGGGCCGCCGTCGGCGCGGTCATGGTCGCCCGCCTGGCCCGCGACACGGTCCGCCGGCGGGACGACGCCGCGGCCGTGTGGCGGCGGGTGCTGGCCGACGCGGCGAAGGGGTGGCCGCGCTCGGGCCCGCCCCGCCGCTCCCCCCGGCCCCGCCGCCGGGTCCTCCACGTCGCGCCGTTCGTGCCCGACGTGGACGGGGCCCACGGCGCCAGCCGGGTGCTCGGCGGGCTGCTCGACGCCACCGCCGACCGCCACGACGTGGGCCTCGTCCACCTCCAGGGCCCCGAGGAGCCCGACCTCGCCCCCGCCCTCGCCGACCGGCTCGCCGTCGTCCGCTCGGTGCCCCGGCCGGCGCCCCGCCAGCCGGGCGACGGCCGCCTCGGCGTGCTGGCCGGGCTGCTGCGGGGCCGGCCCATGTGGGCCCACGACTGGTGGGTGCCGGCCATGGCCGACGAGGTCGCCACGGTGGTCGAGGAGTGGCGGCCCGACGTCGTCCACGTCGACCTCGTGGTGATGGCCCCCTACCTGCGGGCCGTGCCGAGGAGCGCCACCGTCACGGTGCTGACCGACCACGACCCGCCGGTGCCGGCCGCCGTGGCCGCCTGCCGGCAGCACCGCGGCGCCCGGCTGCTGGCCCACGCGGCCGACGTCGTCGCCTGGTGGTGGACCGAGCGGTCGGCGCTGCGCTCGGTCGACGCGCTGGTCGTGTTCACCGAGGCCGACCGGCAGCGGCTGGCCGGGATGGCCGGCCGGACGCCGGTCGTCACCATCCCGCTCGCCGTGCGCATCCCCGAGCGCCCGCTCGACCCGCTCGGCACCGACCCGTGCGGCGTGGTGTTCGTGGGCGGCGCCCACCACCCGCCCAACGTCGACGCCGTCCACCGGCTCACCACCGGCGTCCTCCCCCGCCTGGTCGAGGCCGTGCCCGACGTGCGGCTGTACGTGGTCGGCTCCCATCCCGACGGGTCGGTGGCGGCCGGCGACCACGTGGTGCTCACCGGCCGGGTCGACGACGTCGGCCCGTGGCTCGACCGGGCGGCCGTGGTCGTCGCGCCGATGCGCCTCGGCGGCGGCATGCGGGTGAAGGTGCTCGACGCGCTGGCCGCCGGCAAGGCGGTGGTCGCCACGCCGGTGGCGCTGGCCGGCCTGGACGTGGCCGAGGCCGGCGGGGCGGTGGCGGCCGAGACCGACGCCGAGCTGGCCGACGCCGTCGCCGCCCTGCTCCTCGACCCGGCCCGCCGGGTCGAGGTGGCGACGCGGGCGAGGGCGTGGGCCGAGGCCAACCTCACGTGGTCGTCCCGCGCCGACGGGTACGAGCGGCTGCACGACCGGGTCCTCGGGGCGGCCCGGTGACCGCGGCCGCCCCGACGACCGTGCCCGTCGGCCTGCTGCGCCGGCTCGACTGGCGGTTCCTCCTGCCCCGGCCGCCGTCGGGCCGGTTCGACCGGCTGGTGCTGCTCGGGGCGGGCGACGACCTGGCCGGCGCGGCCGCCGCCGCCGGGCTCGCCCGGTCGGTGGCGACGGCCCTGCCCGCCGGCGGGACCGTCGACGCCGTGGCCGTGCTGGCCGGCGCCGACCCGCCCGCCGCCCGGGTGGCGGCCGCGCTGGCGCCCGGCGGCGTCGTGTACTGGGAGACCGACCGGCGCCGGCCCGGCTGCCGCCGCCGCACCCCCGCC